>JAEWUR010000311.1 GCA_023397045.1 Planctomycetota bacterium | reverse complement strand
GGTAATAGGCCGACAGTTGCAGGTAGGTGTATTGGCCTTGGATTCGCCAACGGTCGGAGACGGCCCAGTTGCCGGACAATTCGACGCCGTAGGCCGTGGCGCTGCCCGCATTGTCGAACGTAAGCGGCAGGATCGTGTGAGGGGGCGCGGGATCGGACTCGGGAAAGGGCGTGCCAATCCGGTTATTGCGGAGTTGATCGTAAACGTTGTAGAACGTGGCGATGTCCCACGACAACGAATCGGTCGCCTGCGTCCGATAGCCGAGTTCGTAGGCCAACATCGCCTCGGATTGCATGGCGCTGTCGCCGTAGATCCGTGGAATCAAAACGTTGTTGTAAACTCTCGGCACGGTCAACACCAAATCGTCGTCGATGACCGACGGCGTTCGGACGGCGCGCGAGACGGCGCCCCAAACCGAGTGGCGGCGATCGGGAGTCCACAACATGCGAATCGTCGGCTGGTACTCATTGTACGTAAAGGGGCATTGCTCCAGCTTGCAGCCGAGCGTCAGCGTCAAAAGGTCCTCGGACAGCGTGATTTCGTCCTGAATGAACTGGCTCGGCGTGTTGATCGTCAGATCCGGCGGATTGAAATGGACGGCGAAGTCGTCGTAGCTGTTGATGCGCGTCGCAGCGCTGCGGAACGCCGCTCCGCACGTGATCGAGTGGCGGTCGCCGACGGGAAACCGATATTGAAAATCGATGTCGAACGTCTTCACGGCGGCAAGAAGAATCGGGTCGTTCAGCGAGAAGTCGTCGTAATAGGTCTGCAACGTCCAGTCGGAGTCCTCGTCATAGACGTGCCGCCATCGGGCCAGCACGTTCTGGCCGGTGTTCCAGATTCCCCCGGAAACGAGCTGGCTGTAGGGTGGGGCGGGAATCGCCACCGTGTCGGTCGTGCCCGAGGTGCCGAGATAATGATCGCCTTGAACGGTGACAAAATCCGTATCGTCGCCGCCGGGCGTCCAGTCAGCCCGGAAACCGAACCGCCCTTGCTGCCAAGCGTCGTCGGGCGTGGAGTTGGGGAGATAACCCGGGGCACGATCGAAATACTTGCCGTAGATGCGGTAGTAGCAATCGTCGCCGGCCTTCCCGCCATAGCGGAAACCGCCGAACTCGCGTTCATAGGTTCCGCCGCCGACATTGGCGTAGGCGCCTTGGGTGTCCTTGGCGTTTTTCGTGATGATGCTGATGACGCCGTTGACGGCGTTCGCACCCCAAAGCGTTCCGCCGGGACCGCGAATCACCTCGATCCGCTCGATGTCCTCCATCAGATAGTCTTGGCAATCCCAAAGGACGCCCGACGTGATCGGATTGTAGAGCGTTCGACCGTCCATCAGGACGAGCAGCTTGTTGGCGATCCGCGAATTGAAGCCGCGGCATGTAATCGCCCACTTGTTCGAATCGACCTTCGCGACCTCCAAGCCCGGCGCCATCCGCAACGCTTCCGGGATGCACGTCGCGCCGCTGCGGTGGATCATCTCTTGGGTAATGACGAAGACGGCGGCCGCCGAACGACCCACCGTGCTGGTCTCTTTGGTCACCGAGGTGACCGCGATGTCCATAGCGGGCACGACGACGGGCATCGACGCAAGCTGCTCGATGTCGAGGTCGAGAATGCCCTGCCCGCCCGTCGATTCCGGCGGACTGGACGAGGCTTTAGGCGGACTGGACGAATCTGTAGACTGAGCGTTGGCCGCCGACAGGCTTGCCACGATCAAGGCGCAGATCGCAAACCGAAACAGGTAGGCCACGGAACGAAGTCCCCCGAATGGTCGCTCCTCGTCGGAACCGCGCTGTAGTGCCCCCTGTCGGCAATCGACCGCCGCCGGCCGTTGCTATTCTTTTGCCATCGATCGGCCTCGGCCCCCAACTTGAGTGTTATGGATTTAACAACACTCGACCTTATGGCAGCGGTAACGGTCGATCCCGTTACACAGAACACAAAGAAGGGTGAAGATAGCGAAGAAGGGAGAGCCGTGACGAGTCCGTCCGGCGTTGCTTCTGGTTCCCGGTGCCTTTTCCCGTCCTACTTGGTTTCTGTTTGCGGAAAGGCTGGGCCGCAACCTGGGTAGGGTCCGCCTCGCGGACCATTGCGGCATTTTGGGATCTTCATGGTCCGCGAGGCGGACCCTACGTGCTAGGTTCATTGGCTGTGCAAAGGTCAATAGCATCAACATTGGACAAACACGAAATTCCGAAAGGACGAAACCACGAAAAAGCAGGAACTCCGGTAGGCAAACCGTTGTCGGGGATCGGCACAGGTGCGGCTTGCCTTTCGTGCTTTCGCAATTTCGTGTTTTCGTGATCCTTTCTGCAAAACGACCCCAATTCACCCAATCATGTTGCTACAGTGTCAACGAAGAGGGCATTCTACTTTTTCTTCAACTGCCGGGGGATCGTCGGTAGTTTGCCGTTCACCACGAATGCACGCGAATTCCAAAAACCATTCGCGTTCATTGCCGTTCATTCGCGGTTCGTTTCTTTCTGAAAGGGCGAGAAAAGCTGTCAGGAACCATCAATTCGCCGGTGTCCCAGATAGCGAGCAGGCCGACGGTGTCGAGAAAAACCGCCGTCATGGCTGATGTTCGTCATGCCGGGCGGCGACATTGGACGATCAGTGCCTTCATCATCTGACCACCTTCAAACCCATCCAGTTCAATCTTGATTCCTTGATCCAACATGCTAGCGCAATTGCGCCCCACAATTTCGCCGAGGTCTGGAAGGACTTTCTTTAGTAGACCAAGAGATTGCTGTTCCGACGGCGCACATGGCATAGAAAAAATTCGTATCGAGGGAGCTTCACGTTTTTCCAGAAACGAATCGTTCACGCCGATGTGCGTCACGGGTTTTGGATGAAGCAGGGCGCGGAGCCACGCGAACACCATCAAATCGACCGGGTCCATATCGCCGAGAAACAGCAGTCTGCGCCTGCCGACGACCCGGCTGATCCAGCCAAGATCTTCTCGACTTGGAAGCCCACATCGACCAATCATACCCAATTCGCCGCCGGCCTCCGACTCCTCGATCACTCTCGAAACAATGTGCGGCTTGGCAGTAAAGATGACGCATCCCTCGTTACCCTGCCCGAGAACAGAGTATGGGTGCGATGCGATGCCGCACACGAATTCTCCGTCGTCATGGTCGGCAAACCAAGCTTCGATCAAATCGGCCACGCAATCAGCCATCGAGCGGACCCCAAAGTTAAAAAAAGGCGACAGGAACCATCAATTCGGCGAACTTCGCGAAAATGACCTCCTGCAAGAGCAGCCACGTTGCAACGGTTCCTAACGGCTCTCCCTCGCCCGTCATCCCCTGCTTGACTGAGCAGTAATCGGTTGTACACTGAGCCTTGTAGATTCGTGCAGCCACAAGAAAAGGTTTCAAGATGAACCCTTGGGTGTCTCGCCTACTTGGCATTGTTGGTGCATTTACTGGCACATTTGGAGCATTTTGGTTGTTGCTAGCGTTCACAACACAGATCAATGGACGCCCAATTGCTGTCGAAGATCCTTCCTGGCTGCTGGTTGGTGTGGTGCCGCTTTCCGTCACCGGAATCATCATCTACTGGACAAACTGGCGTCATCCTCGGGAGTGAAAAGACAGTTGACGAAAGGCGCTGCCTGAAAAAGAGGGGTAAACGGCGCCAGGAACCATTGATTTACTTGGGATTTGATTCACGGCTCCTCGGGAAACAGCAAAACGGGGTCGGGGGCTTCGGCCTCCTTCTTTCAACAAACCTTCGCTTTTTCCACGGTTCAATAGCTCGAAACAAATGGATTCACGATTTCGAGCGTGTCGATTCGGTCGTGTCCGCCGAAGTCTTCCGAAAAAAACCGTGTGACTCCGCTTTCGAGACATGCGGCCAAAATCATCGCGTCCCAATACGACAGGCTGTATCGGTTCAACAAAACCTGTGCGCGATCCATGACTTCCCAGGCCGGGAGAATCGACGCCCAAACCGAACGCATCGCACGAATGTCGGCCCAGGCTTGCTCCCTGCTGTAACCGAAAGGCTCCAATTTTCGGCTAACCGAGATGTATTCGCACGCAACCTGCCAAGGCAATGCGACGTCCGGCAAAGACTCGATCAACGATGCTGCAATAGCTTGCTTCCGAAGGTCTCGCGGATCATGAACGTAGATCAGAACGTTGGTGTCAACGGCGTTCATGCAACTCGTCCCGAGTGAATCGAGGAGCCTCGACGGGCAGAGGATTTCGCTTCATCCGTTCGGTCATTTGCCGCAAGATGCGGGCTCGCTGCTCGGGATCGGTCACGGTCGGGGAAACCACCGCGGGGCCCTCGACCAACAGATCGACCTCGGACTCCTCGGGCAGATCACACCGTGTCTCCGGCACGAACGCCCCGCCACGATAAACTGCTCTGGTTCGATAAGTCATATCACACCTCTCTCACTATCGTACCCCACCCCTAAATGAACTGCAAGTCGATGGGGCGACAAGGGGGTGGTGGACGATCCATGAACACTTCGATTCTGATTGAAAAAGCCCTCACCATAACTCTCCGGGCATCGACCGAAGGTTGGTCGTGGGAGAGGGGACTGGCGGGGAGGATCAAAAATCTTCTTGGTAATCGCCGAACTCTTCGTAGGGCTTTTGGGAGAGGTTTTCAAATCGGGTGTACTTGTCGAACCACGCGAGTTTGATGTCGCCGGTCGGGCCGTTGCGCTGCTTGGCGATAATCAGGTCGGCCTGGCCGCAGAGGCCTTTTTCTTGGGCTTCCTCGCGGCTGTTGCAATAGTACTCCTCGCGATGGACGAACATCACGACGTCGGCGTCCTGCTCGATCGCGCCCGACTCGCGCAACTGGCTCAATCGCGGCCGGTGGCCTTCCTTGCCGGCGTCGGCCTGACGATTCAACTGCGCCAAACAAAGCACCGGGATCTTCAACTCGCGAGCGATCGCCTTCAACCGCCGCGCCATCTTCGCCACCTGCTCCTGACGCGGGTCGCGCGGGTCGTCGGGCTGGATCAACTGCAAATAGTCGATCACGATCAGCCCGAGGTTGTCCTTGCGGCGCAGCCGACGCGCACAGGCCGCGATTTCGGTGCAGGTTCGCGCGGGCGTGTCGTCGATATACATCGGCGCCTTGCCCAGTTTGGCCGAGGCCTCGACCAGCTTCGACCGGTCTTCCTTCGACAGGAAGCCGCTGCGGAATTTGTTGGCATCGATGCGTCCCTGCGAGCAGAGCATACGCTGGGCCAGTTCGAGTTTGGCCATTTCGAGGCTCACGAACAGCGTCGGCACGTTGGCCTCGATCGCCACGTACTCGGCGATGTTGGTGGCCAGCGCGGTCTTGCCCATGCTAGGCCGGGCGGCCAGCACGATGAACTCGGAATCGTGCAATCCGCCGGTCAGATTATCGAGGTCCTGGAAGCCGGTGGGCACGCCGACGCCTTCGCCTTTCTCCAATCGCGCGTCGATGCGGTCGAACGCCTCGACAAGCAGGTCGTGGATGTTCGTCACCTGGGCCGTGCTGCGCTGGTCGTGGACGGCGAAGATTTTTTCCTCCGCCCGATTGACCATGTCGCGCGTTTCGAGCGTCGGCTCATAGGCGTCGCGAAGGATTTCGGTGCTGGCGTGGATCAGCGACCGCAGCGTGGCCTTGTCGCGAACGATTTCGGCATAGTAGACCGCGTTCGCGGCGTGCGGGACGCATTGGAGCAGTTCGGCGATATAGGCCGGGCCGCCAACCTGTTCGAGATCGCCGGTCGTGCGAAGCCGTTCGAGCAGCAGCATGGCGTCGACGCGAATGCCCTCGTCATGCATCGCCATCAGGTGGCCGAAGAGTTTCTGGTTGGCGTCCGCATAGAAATCGTCCGGCCGAACGACCAGCGCGACATCGTCGCCCAGGTTCGGATCGAGCAGGATGCTTCCCAGGACGCCTTTTTCGGCGTCGAGATTATGCGGCGGCAGCCGGTCGAGGATTTCGGAGCTTACCCGGGCGGACTGCCGGCCCGGATCGGTGCGATAAACGGTAGACATAGCCTATAATGATGAAGATGAAACACAATCGACGGCCGAACACGGAGACGACCGCCCTCACCCTAGCCCTCCGGGGCACCCACCCAGGTGGGTCGAGGGAGAGGGGACGAGTTGGCCAAGCCACGGACACTATGGCTGCATCATAGAGATTGTCGGCCGAACTGGCAACATGCCACGGAAACGCTAGCGGCGCAAGCGTTTAGCGAATCGGCCGATCGCAAAACCTGTCGGTGGTCAGCGATTTCACCCGTCGGCGATTTCGAACGAGCAGCACGGGGCGCCCTCGTGGCGACACGACACCTTGCGGACCGGCCGGCCCACGACTTTGCTCAGGACGTCGCGGTCGATCGCGCAGACGTGCCGGTGTTCGTCAACCATGCTGATGAACGGGCAGCTTCGACGGAGAAGCGTCAACTGACCTTGCGGCCCTTCGACGGCCTCGATCAGGCAGCCCTCGGCCGCCAGCGTTTCGATCAACTGGCGCAATCGATCTTGCGGCCTCTTGGCCGTGATCTGCTTGTTGTAGTGATCGGCCATCGCGAGGCCGACGCGCCG
>JAEWUR010000107.1 GCA_023397045.1 Planctomycetota bacterium | reverse complement strand
ACGGCGGGCAAGCCCGCCCGCTACACGGGGACTCACGGGCGATTGCGCGGGGGTATTTTCAGTTCGACGCCGATCGGTAGCAGCGAGGGATCGGTGAGCGTCTGGCGATTGGCCTCGAAAAGTTCGTTCGCCCGATCTGAGGCGCCGAGATAACGTTCGGCCAGTGCGGGCAGCGTGTCGCCATCGACGACCGTATGGGTCGTGAGGTTCGTCGTCTGGGCCACCGGCAACATCATTTCCATTGACCGCTGCCAAGGCGATGCGGCCGGTTTCGGGCTGTCGGGATAGTCGGTCGAGAGCGAAGGCGGCGCTTCGCGGCGATCGGATGGCGTGACGACGGTTGGCGGTTGGTCGGGCGTCGCGGATTCCGAAGTTCCGGTGGTTCTAGCCGGGGCATTTGCCGAGGCTTGATCGCGTGCTGCTCGGGCCGACGCCCGGGCTCGGAAGCGTAACAGGAGGCTCTCGTTTGGCTGGGGAGTGCCGACGACGGGCTGTGGGTTCTCGTTACGGAACAACAGAGCCGCGCAGAAGCCGCCGAGGAGAACGCATAGTGCGAAAGCGGTTTTTACGGCAGGATCCATCATGGCTGTCGAAGGATGATGTCCGTCTATGGGTCCGGGACCGAACTACCTCCTTGGGTCCCTAGGGCCGAAACTTCGTTCATCCTCCCTGCCGCCCATCCTGAGGAATTATCGGGGAGTCCGCCGTATTTTTATCAGGGAACTTGGGTGAATCGGGCGAGGTGCGGGCGGACGTGGTCGGCTCGTGCGGACTCTGGCGACGATGCCGTATGACCGGTGACGAAGGTTGCGCAAAAAGGACGGGTTGCGCAAAAAAAAAGACCCGCGAACCGAGGCCCGCGGGTCTTTTGCGAGATTACGAGAACTTTCGTCGAGGGATCAGCTCGCCGTTTCGGTCATATCCATGACGCGGGTGCGGGCTCCGAGGAGCGAGAGCACGACGTAGAGGACCAGACCGACGACCATGGCGGTCACTGGGGGGACGGGCACGAATCCCTGCCAGGAGGACAGTTGGGGCATCGCGTCGGCCACGCTCGGATACTTCAGGAGGATGTCGACGACGAGGTTGAAGGCGCCGACGCAGAGGCCGACGAGCCAGGAGATCCAACCGGCGGGATTGAACCCTGCGCGGGGACCGGACCATCGGAAGCCGGAGAGCACGTAGTCGGCGAGCATTGCGCCGCAAATGGGTCCGAAGGATGCGCCGATGACGAGGAAGACGGAGACGACTTCGCCAGCCCAACCGGTGACGGCCAAGACGGCGGAGATCAGCGTGCCGAAGCCGACGGAGACGAAGGAATTGATCTTTGGCATGGTCGTTTTGAAGCTGTTGGCGGCGATGAAGGCCGAGAAGCAAGCTCCGGGGAACGACGAGATCGCCAGGCCGATCATGGCGATATTGGCGAATCGAGCGCCCATGATATCGGGCAACAACACGACGGGGTTGAGATTGCCGACGTGTGCGGGATCGACGAGGTTAGCGCCGTAGGCGCCGGCGACGATTAGGATGACGGCTTCGCCGGCGAGGACCGTGGGGAGGACGATGCCGGTGAGTCCGCCGAAGTGGACGTCATCGGTATTTCGAGAATTGGCGGCGATGTCGACGCCTGCCGCGCCGGCGGTGGCGAAGAATCCGACGATATAGGTGCAGAGGAATCCGATGACGCCCCAGGCGGTCATGCCCTGGACGCCGGGCATCATATCGACAGGTTGAAGTTGATCGAGGTTGAAATCTTTGAGGCCGGCCCAGGTGTTGGCGAGGAGGATCAGGAGAATCGCGATCGGGATCAGCGGCAGGTAGGTCGCGATTCCGGCGACGTATTTGATGCCTTTGAGTCCGACCATTGCGGCGAGAATTGCGAAGACGGTGGCGATGGCTCCATGGGCGATGCCGGGGATTCCGGGATCCAGCCCGAAGCAGGTGCAGAGGATTTTTCCGACGGCGAAGGCATTGACGCCGAGCCATCCGAACTGCAGGAGGCCCATGAGGAAGCCGGGCATATAGAGACCGCCGCGGGCACCGTAGGTCGAGGAGCCAACGACGTAGAGGGGCATGCCGGTGGTGACGCCGAGCATGGCGGGCGCCATGTAGAAGAAGAAGTGGCAGATGACAGCGCCGATGATCAGGCCGAAGAACGCGGGGATGATACCGGCCGCGAGGACGCCGCCGGGCGAGCCGCCGCCGACGGCAACGTCTTGCCAGAAGACGAACCAGAGCATGATGCCGGCGTAGGTGGGCGTGATGGTCTTGAACCAAGAGGCTCGGTTTGCCAGCGGAACCGGTTTGGCCGCTGACAAATAATCGGGTAATTTCGACATCGGCTCTCTCCTGAAAAGCGGGAATGGATGTATTTTTGCCTTGACGTACAAAGCTTCGCCAGAGTAGCATATTTGGCCTATTTTCACAAGTGATGTGTGGAAAAAGCGTGCAGCAGCGGAATTTGGCGGTGCAGCGAATGATGTGGAAGCGGCCTCACCGTTTCGATGGCGGAACGACGGTTCTGACATCGGGCCGCCGTGCCGGCGGCCGCTAAACGCGTGGAATCACGCAGTTTGACGATAAGAAATTACATGCCCGTGGAAAAATGAAATTTGGTCGGGGATTGCTTCTTCTGTTGTTTTTGACGGCGTTGATTGTCCGGTTGGGCGCGGGCTGGGCATGGCAATCGCGTTTGGACGGTCGTTTTGCGCTTGGCGACAGCGAGAGTTATTGGTCGCTTGCGCAGACGATTGCCGAGGGGGAGCCGTATGAATATGGGGTGGAGCATGCCCTGGTGTTTCGGACGCCTGGGTATCCGGTATTGCTGGCGCCGATTGCTTGGTTGACCGGCGATAGCGAGGCCGGGATATTGCTTGCGCGCGTCGAGGCGGCGTTGCTTGGCACGATGGCGGTGGTTGGCGTGTGGTGGCTTACGAAATCGCTTTTTGATGCGCGTGCGGCGTGGCTGGCCGCGGCGATTGCGACGTTCTATCCGGGCGGCATTATCCTCAGCGTACTCGTTCTGAGCGAGGCGCCCTTCTGTCCGTTGATGTTGTTGCAGTTGTGTCTTTGCGTGATGGCATGGCGAGCGAAGACATTTGGAAGCGCCGGGGCGTGGAGTTTTGCGAGCGGATTGGCGGCGGGGGCTGCCACGTTGATGCGGCCGAGTTGGTTGTTGTTTACTCCGTTTGCGCTCGTGGCGATGTTTTTGGGGGTTTGGGTTGGGCGTAGAATGCAGACGACCGAGCGGTCGCCCTCACCCCCTGCCCCTCTCCCAGTGGGAGAGGGGAGATTGTTGCCCTCAGCCCCTGCCCTTTTCCCGAAGGGCGAGGGGAGGTGTTGCGGCGTAATTGCTGTTGGCATGGTTTGCGGTTTGGTTGTGGCGATGATGCCGTGGTGGATACGGAATTACCAGGTGACGGGGATGTTTGTGCCGACGACGCTTCAGGTTGGCGCGAGTCTGTACGACGGATTGAATCCGAAGGCGAACGGCGGCAGCAATATGGACTTTGTTCCGGAGTTTATTGCGAAGGAGCAGCAGGCCGAGGGCGACTTGAATGCGGAGCCGAACGATACGCTCGAGGTCCGATTGGATCGGCGTTTTCGTCGGGAGGCGGTCGCTTGGGCGGAGGCGAACCCCGGTCGGGTCGCGGAATTGGCGGGGGTGAAGTTCGCGCGGATGTGGAACATCTGGCCGAATGAGGCGCAGTTTTCGCGTTGGCCGGTCCGAATCGCGGTGGTTTTCACGTATACCCCGTTGCTGATATTTGCGATAATCGGGGCGTGGCGAACGGTTGGTATGGGATGGCCGTATGTACTGTGTTGGCTTCCGGCCATTTACCTGACGTCGCTGCATGTGGTGTTTGTCAGTTCGATTCGATACCGGGAGCCGGCGATGCTAGCG
>JAEWUR010000060.1 GCA_023397045.1 Planctomycetota bacterium | reverse complement strand
CTCTCGGCCGGTTCGGCCAACACGTTGGCATTGGCGTCGATGCTCGACCTGGGCGTGTTCTTTGCCGTGCTGTTGGTCGGTTTCGCGTACATCTGGCGATGCGGCGACCTCGATTGGGTCCGTGCGGTTCGCCACCCGCAGCCCGCGGTCGAGTCCGGCATGAACGTTGGGGAGCGATCATGAACGCCGAGCAGATCCACGCCCGAGTTGTGCAGAACTTTCCCTCGGCGGTGACCACTTGCGATTTGGCGGCCATCGATCCGTGGATCGAAGTGAAGGCCGAGGGGTTGGCCGAAGTTTGCCGATACCTGCGCGATCAGGACGATCTGCGTTTCGATATGCTTCACTGCATTACGGCGGTTGACTTTTTCGAGCCGGACGAAAAAAAGGCCACCCAGGTCTCGTGGCAGCCGCACTTGGAGGTGGTCTATCATCTTTCGAGCATGCGGAACCGGCATCGGATCGTGTTGAAGGTGATGTTGCCGCGTTGGAAAGACGATCAGCCGGGCGTGTTGCCGGAGGTGCAAAGCGTCAGCGACATCTGGCGCACGGCCGAGTGGCATGAGCGCGAGGTATTCGATCTGTCGGGCGTGAATTTTGTTGGCAACCGCGACTTACGGCGCATCCTCTGCCCGGAGGACTGGCCGGGGCATCCGTTGCGAAAGGATTTCGCCATGCCCTCGGAGTACCACGGGATCCCGACGAGGTAGATCGATGCTGACCGAACGAGAATTGCCCCAGAACGTGGAATACGACGTCCAGACGGACGAGATGCTGATCAATATGGGGCCGCAGCATCCGAGCACGCACGGCGTGTTGCGGTTGGTGCTTCGTACCGACGGCGAAGTCGTGACGGAAGTCACGCCGCACATCGGATATCTGCACCGATCTGCCGAGAAAATAGGCGAAAACCTGTCGCCGCGCCAGTTTTTGCCCTACACCGACCGGCTCGACTATCTGGCCGCGATGAACATGAATCTCGGCTGGGCACTCTGCGTGGAAAAACTGCTCGGCCACCGCGTGTCGGAAAAAACGCGACACCTGCGCGTCATGATCTGCGAATTGAACCGAATCGCCAACCATCTGGTGGCCGCCGGCTGTTACGGGCTCGATCTCGGCAGCTTCACGCCGTTCATGTGGACGTTTCGCGAACGCGAAAAGATCCAAAACCTGTTCGAGGAAGTCTGCGGCGCTCGGCTGACCTACAGCTATATTACGCCGGGCGGAGTGACGGCCGATCTGCCGGCCGGCTGGCTCGGTCGATGCGAGGAGTTCCTCGATCAATTCGTGCCGGTCATCGACGATCTGCACGCATTGTTGACGAACAACGCGATTTTCATCCATCGGACGGCCAACATCGGCGTCCTGCCGCCCGAGATGGCCGTCAGCTACGGCTGCACCGGCCCGGTGTTGCGGGCGAGCGGCGTCGATTGGGATCTGCGCCGCGATGGCGAACCGATCTGCACCGAGATGTACGACGGCTACACGTGGCAAGTCATCGCTCCGATCAACGGCCGGTATCCGACGGATCATCCGTATCCGCCGGTGCCGCCGGAAGCGGTCGTCGGCGACAGTTGGCATCGTTATTTCGTCCGCATGCTCGAAGTCGTGCAGTCGATCGACCTGATTCGCCAGGCGATGGACAAGTATTCAAAAGCGTCGGGCAGCGTCGACGGATCGATCCCGGTCAAACAGAAGCTGCCGAAGGGCGAGGCTTACCTCGAAACCGAGGCGCCCAAAGGTCAGATGGGTTTCATGGTGATTGCCGATGGCACGCCGATTCCGTGGCGCGTCCGATTGCGCAGCAGCAGTTTCTGCAACCTCTCGGTCATGCCGGAACTGTGCCGAGGCGTGTTGGTGGCCGATGTGCCGTCGATCTGCGGCTCGTTGGATCTGGTGTTGGGAGAGATTGATAGGTAGGGGCTAGGGACTAGGGGCTAGGGATCAGGGACGGTTTGACAGCCGCGTGCGGCTTCGCAAAAAAGAACCTTTCCGTTTATGTGAGAAATCACCGCTAGAGAATTCGATTGTGGTCAACCTGCTGCTTCCATTTCTGAACCCGCAATGGCATTGGATCGCGTATGTCGCGGTCGGATTGATCCAGTGCGTGCTTTGTTTGGTGGTGGCGCTCTGTTCGGCGGCGGTGTTCATCTGGTTGGAGCGAAAAGTCTCGGCGCGGATTCAAGACCGGCTCGGTCCGACGCGCGTCGGCGGACGGTTCGGTTGGTTGCAGCCGCCGGCCGACGGCATCAAGCTGCTCTGCAAGGAAGATATCATTCCGACGGCTGCCGATGGGCCGCTGTTCCGCATCGCGCCGTACATTAGTTTTTGTGCGACGTTCTGTGCGTTCATCGCGCTGCCGTTCGCCAACGGCTGGGTGGCGCTCGAGTTGGATGTCGGCGTCTTTTTCATTCTGGCCGTGGCCGGGCTCGAAGTTTTCGGCGTCGTGCTGGGCGGTTACGCCTCGGGCTCGAAATGGTCGCTCTACGGGGCGATGCGAGAAGCGGCCCAAATGGTCAGCTACGAAATCCCGCTCGCACTGTGCGTCGTGGTGCCGGTGTTGATCGCGGGCACGATGAATCTGGTCGAGATCGGCAACCGTCAGGCCGGCTGGTTCTATCACTGGAACGTGTTTCACGATCCGTTTACGTTCGCCACGTTCTGGATCTATTGCACGTGTGCCGTGGCCAGCACGAACCGCGCGCCGTTCGACCTGCCCGAGGCCGAAAGTGAACTGGTCGCCGGGTTTTTGACCGAATATTCCGGGTTCCGCTGGGTGTTTTTCTTCATGGCCGAGTATGCCGCGATGTTCGTCGTCAGCGCGCTCGGGGCCGTGTTGTTCCTCGGCGGGTGGAACGGCCCGATCCCGATTGCCTCGTGGGTTGGTTTGGGCGGCGATCCGACGACCGTTGCCGGCTGGATCGGCAACCTGCTGGGCTTGTGCAATTTGATCGTCAAGGCGGTTTTTGGCGTGACCTGCATGATCTGGCTTCGCTGGACGCTGCCCCGGTTGCGAATCGATCAGGTGATGACGACCTGTCTGAAATATTGCGTGCCGCTGGCCTCGGCCATGCTGGCCGGCGCGATGGTGTGGAGTTATTTGTTTCCCGATAGTTTGACGTCGCATGTTTTCCGAATCCTGGGCATGATGTAATGATCGCGATCGACTGGCACAGTTGTTTCTTCTGGCTCTTCGCGGTCGTCGCCTGCGCGTCGGCGGTGGCGGTCGTGATGACCGGCAACATCGTGCGCATGGCCTGTTTCCTGGTCGTTTCGCTGAGCGCCGTCGCCGGATTGTTCTTTCTGGCCGGGGCCGACTTCCTGGGCGCCGTCCAGTTGATGGTCTACGTCGGCGGCACGATGGTCCTGTTGGTCTTCGGCGTGATGCTCACCTCGCGCGGACCGTCCGTTTCGCTGAAGGTCGGCGCGGGTCAATGGTTGATCGCACTGGTCATCGGCGGCGCGCTGCTGACCGTATTGCTCCAGGCGGCCATCAGCATTCCCGACTGGACGCCGAGCGAACATGCTCTGGATCAGGCGACCGCCGAGCCTACGGCCGAGACGATCGGGCTTGGGCTGATGGGCGTCCGCGTCGACCGGCTCGAACAGGCCAACCCCGTGTTGGAGCAGGGCATGTCGGGGCACTTGTTGGCGTTTGAAATCATTTCGTTTCACCTGGTCGTCGTGTTGATCGGAGCCGCGTATCTCGCCCGGGCGAGACGGCGCCGTCCGGCCGAGTCGCCATCAGGCCGACGTGCCGTCGGCCGCTAAACGTATTAAACGCAGTTTTTGAAAAAAATGAACCTATTGACCGCACCTATCGGCCTGTCGCACTACCTGATGATCGGGGCGGTGCTGTTCGTTTGCGGCGTGGTTTGCATGGCCACCAAGCGAAACGTGCTTGGCGTATTGATGGGAATTGAATTGGTCCTGAACGGCGCGAATCTCAATTTCGTGGCCATCGGCAGCCCGTTGCTTCGCGCCGACGGTCGCGACGCTTTGGGACTCGACGGCCAGATGCTGGCGATTTTCGTGATCGTGTTGGCGGCCGCCGAGGCCGCCGTCGCGCTGGCCATTGCGTTGAACTACTACCATACCCATGCCACGGTCGACGTCGATCGCGGCGAGGAATTGAAGGGTTAGAAGAGACGAGAGACGAGAGACGAGAGACGAGAGACGAGAGACGAGAGACGAGAGATTAGAGATTAGAGATTGGAAATGGAGGATGGCGAATGGTGGATGGCGTCGGGCTTTTCCGGCCACTGACCACTATCCACTGACCACTATCCACTGATGATGGACATCAACTCGCTACTACCGCTGTTGCTAGGACTGGCGTGGCTGCTGCCGTTGGCCTCGTTCACGCTGATCGTGTTGTTCGGTCCGCGCATGGGCCGCAACGGCTATTACGCCGCCTTCGTGGCCACGACGGCCATTGTCGCCGGCTTCTTCCTTTCACTGACGGCGCTGATCCTCTGGATCTACAACAATCCGCTTTCGGCCGGGCACGGCGAACATGCGGCCGCGCCGTTGGCCGTCACCGGCGATTGGTATGAATTGGGCCGTTTCGGCTCGCTGCGGGTCACGATCGGCTACTACATCGACTCGCTCACGTTGGCGATGTTCTGCATGGTTACGCTCGTGGCCTCGTGCATCCACGTCTATTCGTTCGGCTACATGCACGGCGAGCTATCGAAGGTGTTCGACGCGATGGCGCCGATGGCCGACGGCCAGCCGGTGCATCGGCCCGGCCGATTC
>JAEWUR010000712.1 GCA_023397045.1 Planctomycetota bacterium | reverse complement strand
ATCTCGGGAAATATGCCGACCAGTTCCAGGAACGTCTGAAGAATCCGCGAAACACGCCCGGACGCGATCACTGGACGGCAGGAGCGATCGCCGCCCTTTCGGTGGGATCGATGGGCACGTTGCCAGCGATTGCAATTGCCGGACATCACTGTGGCCTCGACGTGTCGTCCGGCGGTCGCTTATTGCGAGAGCAATGGCTCCGCGAAATTCAGTCGGATCCGGAAAGGTTTACGGATACCAACGGACGGCGGCTCATGGAGCGTTTCTGTCGCGATGGTCAAGACATGCCGAAGGTCCGGTCGGGGCTTGTTCGCAAACTCCCCTACTGCGCCACGATGTTGGATGTTCGGATGGCGTTTTCGGCCCTGGTCGATGCTGACTTCATCGAGACCGAAGCACATTTCGCCGGCGATAGTGAACAACCCTATCGGTCGAGAAAAGATGGCCCCGCTCTGGATCTCGACCGATCAATCCGAGCATTGGAGGGCCATCTCGCCGAAATTCGACGCCCCTATCACGACTTGCCGATCGCGGTTTCTCGCGACGCGCTATATCACGACTGCCTCGCCGCATCAGCACAATCGCAGGGGCTCTTCACAATTTCGGCGCCGACAGGCTCTGGGAAGACGCTGGCGATGCTCGCCTTTGCATTGCATCACGCCCGACGACACGGTCTGCGACGGATCATCCTCGTTATGCCTTTTCTGAACATCATCGATCAGACGGCGGGCGTATATCGGCGAATCTTCAGCTCCCACAATGGATTTGATCCAAGCACGGTGTTAGAACACCACAGCCTGGCCGATCACGATACGCACCCAGAAAACGGCCAGACCGAGGATGACGCCGGGCTAATGGACAACGTCGTTTCCTCGCGATTGCTTGCCGAGAACTGGGATGCCCCGATCATATTGACCACGAACGTGCAGTTCTTGGAGTCGCTGATGGCGAACCGGCCGTCGCGTTGCCGAAAGCTGCATCGTTTGGCCAAGAGCGTGATCCTTTGCGATGAGATTCAGACGCTACCGCCGGACCTGGCCGTCGCCACATTGGCCACACTTTCTCGATTGTGCGATCCCACCGGTCCCTATCACTCGACGATCGTTTTCGCCACCGCCACGCAGCCGGCCTTCGAGAAGTTTGACAGCCGCATTTCGCCCGAGTTTGCGGGGCCCGGCTGGCAGCCGACCGAAATCGTCCAAGATGTCCCTACTCTTTATGCTTCGACCGCTGACCGAGTCTGCGTTCAATGGCGACATCAATCTGCAATTCCGCTTGAAGAAATTGCGGTGGAACTGCATCAACGAAAACAAGTCCTTTGCATCGTCAATCTGAAGCGTCACGCAGCCGATCTGATCGCATCACTTCGCGACGGGGAAACCGAGGGACTGCTACATCTGTCAACCAACATGTGCCCGGCCCACCGCAATGAGACATTGAAAGCCGTGTACGAACGTTTGGAAAAAGGGCTGCCGGTCCGACTGATCGCAACGCAATGCGTCGAGGCAGGTGTCGATCTGGATTTTCCGACGGTCTATCGTGCATTGGCGCCTTTGGAGGCCATCGCCCAGGCGGCCGGCCGCTGCAACCGTCATGGACGCAAGGCAAAAGGTCAGTTGATCGTGTTCAAACCGCAAGACGATCGCTCATTGTATCCGCCAGGCTATGGAGAAGCCGTAGACGCGACGGAGTCGTTTTTGAACGTCCTGGCAACGCAAACCAATCTCGACTCGACCGAAATACTCGGAAATGCCGAGCAGCTTCACAATTACTTCTGCCGTTTCTATCGATTGACTGGCAGGGATACGACTGAAAACGACCGTGAACGACAATTGCTAGACGCCATTCGCAGCGGCGATTTCAAAAAAGTGGCCAAACTCTACAGGCTCATTCAGAACGATTCGATTCGCGTGTTGGTGCCCTACCAGACCGAGGTTTTCGAGCAACTCCGCAATGAGATCGATAACCGCGATCAATTGTCGATTGAATTCGTTCGCGACTGGATTCGCCGGGCATCACCCCATGCCGTGAATCTTTTCCGTCCCCGGGGGGACGAGCCGATTACGTCTTACCTTGAACCCGTGCAATTCAGTCGTCACCGAGAAGTGGAGGCTTGGGAAGCCGACTGGTTCTTTGCCCTGCCGGGCGTCAAATACGATCCCGTGTTGGGAATTTCTGCGGAAGTCGAAAAAATCTGGATCGTATGAAAGAAAACCCCGAAATGACGCAAGCCATTTCGGGGCAATAGCTTATACAACGCAAAAATTGTTTCGATCCACGCCCGCACGCGGCGGGCGACCAAAAAAACAGCCGCAACATCTTGATTATAAGATGGTTTCCGCTACAATGCAAGAATCGCCCGTCAATTTATGTGTGGTATAGTCACAGCCCACCGCATTATGCTTAGAACCATCACGACGTTTCCGCGCGGCCCACCAGCCGCGTCCTGTCAACCCGGCGGAGCCGGAGCCAGAATCAAAACCCTGGCTCCGGCCCGCCCACTTGTTTCCGCATCTTATTAGTCCTAAAGTAGTACCCTGTTCACTTAACACCCCTTAGGAGCTTTTCCCAGTGAACAATTCTACTCTAAACATTCACGTACTAGAAGTCCGCGGCGATTTCGCCTGTTTTGCGCGGCCGGAGATGAAGGTTGAACGGTACTCTTACCCTTGTCCTACGCCGAGTGCGGCTCGAGGGATCTTCGAGGCGATTTATTTCAAACCGGAGTTCTTCTGGCAGGTCACCCGCGTCGAAATCCTTCGTCCGCCGTCTCTTATCGCGCTCCGGCGAAACGAGGTCAAAGAAAAAGTGAACGAACGGGCCGTTCGGAGTTGGATGGCCGGGAAATCCGAGGTCGAGCCGATTTGGGCCGACGCGAGCGGCGAGGACTTCAAGGGCCGTACGCAGCGTCAGACTATGGCCTTGCGCAACCCGCATTTCCGCCTTTCGGCCAGGATCGTCCCTCGACCTGGCCACGAATCGAGGCAACGGGCCGCCGACGAGCAGT
>JAEWUR010000558.1 GCA_023397045.1 Planctomycetota bacterium | reverse complement strand
CCACATCCGCGTCGGTCGTCGGACATTCCAACAGGTCAACCCCAACGACGTTCTCCTTGTCGTCGAGGCTGACCTTGCCGCCAAGCTCCTTGATTCGATTGACCACTTCGTCCTGTGACGGAGCGCCTTCGGCGGCCGCCTCCGACAACATAGTTCCCAACAAACCCAAAACGACGACAACCAGGATCGAGATCAACCGATATTTCATTTTGTCTACGTTCCTTTCCCATACTTCGATTTTTGGCGAACCCCGACGGCACCGAGGCCGTATCCAGGTTAGCCGATCTAGTTAGCCGATGCAAACCCCGGACGCACCCCGGACGCGACATGCGGCCCTCGACGTCCCCTCGATTTGACGCACGATCGCCCCGGGAAAACACCCCTCGCACTGGTGGACAACGTGACAATTTCGCTTGCATGAAATGGACAAACACGGTATTCTGGAGGAATGTCAATAGTGGGGGATGGACCATGCCATCTCTCCCGAGAACCCGCCTCTCCGGCTTGCTGCATCCAACGCCGGACGTTCCCGCCAAGTTACTGATTCACCACATCGAAGGAGTTTCCCCGAATGTCTCACAACGCTAGCCGCCGTCGTTTCCTTCAAACCGCCGCCGTCACCGGTGTCGGTGTGTGGGTTGCAGCCGGTCTCCGCGCCGAAGAGAGTAAATCACCAAACGAAAAAATCGCCATGGCCGCCATCGGCCTCGGCGGCAAGGGCTCCAGCGACTCGAGCGATGCCGGCGCCGCCGGCGAAATGGTTGCCATCTGCGACGTCGATGAAGGCACGCTAAACAACGCCGGCGAGAAGCGATTCCCCGGCGCTAAACGCTACACCGATTTCCGCAAGATGTTCGACGAGATGGGCAAGAGCATCGACGCATTCACCGTCAGCACGCCCGATCACACGCACGCCGCGTCCGCTTTGATGGGCATGCGCATGGGCAAGCACTGCTTCTGCCAAAAACCGCTGACCCACACCATCTACGAAGCCCGCTTGATGGCCCAAACCGCCCGCGACATGAAAGTCGCCACGCAGATGGGCAACCAAGGCACCGCCGAGCCGTTCCTCCGCAAGGCTGCCGCGGTCGTTCGCTCCGGCGTCCTCGGCCCCGTCAAGGAAGTCCACGTTTGGACCAACCGGCCCGTCTGGCCGCAAGGCGGAAAACGGCCCGATCCCAAACCCTGCCCGTCCCACGTCCATTGGAACCTCTGGCTCGGACCGGCGCCCGTGCGTCCCTATGCCAACGGCTATCACACGTTCGCGTGGCGCGGCTACTGGGATTTCGGCACCGGCGCGCTCGGCGATATGGCCTGCCACACCGTCAACATGCCCTACATGGCCTTGAATCTGCGCGATCCGGTCGCCGTCCAGGCCGAATGCTCCGGCCACGATGGCGACGGCTATCCCAAATGGTCGACCATCGCCTTCGACTACCCGGCCCTGGGCGATCGCGGCCCGGTCAAGCTGTTCTGGTATGACGGTGGCAAGCGACCCGACAAGGAACTCGTCGGCGACAAGGAAATGGAAGCCAGCGGATGCGTCGTGGTCGGCGAAAAGGCCAAGCTCTACTGCCCAGGCGACTATTGCGAGAAGGAAATCTTCCTGCTCGGCGGTCCCGAACTGCCCGAAGTCTCCTTCGTCGAATCGCCCGGCCACTTCGAAGAGTGGATTCGCGCGATCAAGGGCGGCGAACCCGCCATGGCCAACTTCGCCGACTACGCCGGCGGGCTGACCGAGACCATTCTCCTCGGCAACCTCGCCGTCTGGGTCGCCGCGACCGGTCAGGGCGAAAAAGTCGAATGGGACGCCCAGAACCTCAAGTCCACCAACATCGAGGGCTTGGAAACCATCGTCAAGCCGCTCTACCGGCCCGGCTACACCCTCGACGTATAATGGATATCGATCCTCTCCCCTCTCCCGCCCACCGACCGCAGGTTGGGCGGCGGGAGAGGGGGCCGAGGTGCGTCGCCCCCAAAAAACTGATTTCGCAACCACGCCGCTTGCGGCATAGCATTCACGCCGCTTACGGCTTCGCAAGAAAAACCCCAACGTCGGCAACTCTCTCCGGAGCCTGAAAAACCTCAAACCTCAAATCTCATTTCTCCGATATCATTTCTCCTATCTCCGATCTCAAATCTCCTATCTCCGATCTCAAGTCTCAAATCTCAAATCTCAAGTCTCAAGTCTCAAATCTCAAGTCTCAAGTCTCAATTCTCAAGTCTCAAGTCTCAAATCTCAAATCTCAAATCTCAAATCTCATATCTCCAATCTCGAATAATCTCCGCTCTCGACCGAAAGGATTCACCATGGACCGCCGCAGCTTCCTCCAAGCCACTGGACTCACCGCAATCGCGACGGCCCTAGGACGGTCGACGACGCAGGTTTTCGCCGCGGAAGCCGAGACCGAGGCCGCAGCCAAGACGCTGCCCGCCCGGGCCGACGTCCCAATCGCCGACACATGGGACCTTTCGAGCCTTTTCCCAAACGACAAAACCTGGGAAGAGACATTTGAAGCCTGGCGCAAAAAGTGCGATGGCTTTGCGGCCTTCGCCGGCAAGCTTGCCGAGAACCCCCAAAAACTCGCCGAATGCATCGAGTTCGAACTCGACGTCAATCGCGTCGGCGAACGGCTCGGCGTCTACGCGATGCTGAAGACCTCCGAGGACCAGGGCAATAGCGACTACCAGCGAATGATGGGCCGCCTCATGCAGGCCGCCAGCCAGATGGCCCAGGCAGCCAGCTTCATCCAGCCCGAGATCCTCGCCATCCCTTCCGAAAAACTCGACGCCTTCCTGGCCGATCCGGCGCTGACGCCCTACAAGCTGCTGCTAACGCGCATCGAACGCATGAAGCCGCACACGCTAAGCGAGAAAGAAGAAAAAATCCTCGCGATGCAGTCCGAGATGGCCGCCGCCTCCAGCCAGATCTTCCGCCAACTCAACGACACTGATATGAAGTTCGGCACGGTCAAAGATGCCGAAGGAAAACCGGTCGAACTCAGCCACGGCACCTTCATGTCGCTGCTCTACTCGACCGACCGCGAGGTCCGCGCCAACGCGTTCCATGCCTATTACAAGGAATACACCGACTTCGACCACACGCTGGCCGCCTCGCTCAACGGATCGATCCAGGGCGACGTCTACTACGCCAAAGTGCGCAACTATCCGTCGGCGCTCGAGGCGGCGTTGTTCCCCGACCAGGTGCCGATGGCCGTCTACGACAACCTGATCGCCTCGATCCACAAAAATCTCCCCTCGCTCTATCGCTATTACGACCTGCGACGGCGGAAGATGAACCTCAAGGACATCCATTTCTACGACACTTACGTGCCGATCGTCGCCGAGTTGAAGTCTCGCCACACATGGGATGAAGCGGTCGACCTGATCCTCAAATCGCTCAAGCCGTTGGGCCCCGACTACGGCCGCCTCTTGGCCGAAGGACTGAACAACCGATGGTGCGACCGCTATGAAAATCGCGGCAAACGCAGCGGCGCGTTCTCGGCCGGCTCGTTCGACGGCAATCCCTACATCCTGATGAACTTCCAGTCGGATGTGCTCGACTCGGTGTTCACCTTGGCCCACGAAGCCGGCCATTCGATGCACAGCTACTACTCGTCAAAAAACCAGCCTTACGCCTATTACGACTACTCGCTGTTCGTCGCCGAGGTGGCCAGCACGTTCAACGAACAACTGCTCAGCCATTACCTGATCGAAAACGCAAAGACCAAACAGCAGCGAGCGTTCCTGCTAAATCGCCAAATCGACGCAATGCGCGCGACGATCTACCGCCAAACAATGTTCGCCGAGTTCGAGAAAACCGCCCACGCCTCGGTCGAATCCGGCGAGCCGCTCACCCTCGATCGCATCAAGGAGATCTACCACGGCCTGCTGACGCTCTATTTCGGCCCCAACTTCACGCTCGATCCCGAATTGGACATCGAGTGCCTCCGCGTGCCGCACTTCTATCGCGCATTCTACGTCTACAAGTACGCGACCGGCATGTCCGCCGCAATGGCCCTGGTCGATCGCGTTACCACCGGCGGTCCAAAGGAACTCGACGACTATCTCGGCTTCCTCAAGGGCGGATGCTCGAAGGACCCCTTGGACCTGCTGCGAGCCGCGGGCGTCGACATGGAAAAACCGCAACAGGTCGACGCCGTACTCGCCCAATTCGGCCAAATGGTCGACGAACTCGACTCGCTGATCTGAGCTCTATCTCCCTCCGGGAGATCGCTCGCGCCAAAGTCCCCTCTCCCTCCGGGAGAGGGTTAGGGTGAGGGCTATCCTCGCAAACCAATCGATATCCCTCTGACGTGACTCCGCACCGCGACAACCCACCCACCCCCTCCACGCCCCCGTCACACCCCCTCCCCCCCGCCGCGCCAAATTTTCAAATTTTATTTCC
>JAEWUR010000553.1 GCA_023397045.1 Planctomycetota bacterium | reverse complement strand
CCAGCGAGTAATGTCGGGGACTCTAGCGAGACTGCCGGTGTTAAACCGGAGGAAGGCGGGGATGACGTCAAGTCCTCATGGCCTTTATGACTAGGGCTGCACACGTCATACAATGGTGCGCACAAAGCGACGCAAACTCGCGAGAGCAAGCAAATCGCAAAAATCGCACCCCAGTTCGGATTGCAGGCTGCAACTCGCCTGCATGAAGCCGGAATCGCTAGTAATCGCGGGTCAGCACACCGCGGTGAATGTGTTCCTGAGCCTTGTACACACCGCCCGTCAAGCCACGAAAGTGGGGGGCATCCGAAAGCGCCGTCGTAACCCGCAAGGGAGCAAAGCGCCTAAGATGAACTCCGCGATTGGGACTAAGTCGTAACAAGGTAGCCGTAGGGGAACCTGCGGCTGGATCACCTCCTTTCTAAGGATTTTTGATCCCTGAGTCGATGGCGACATCACTCAGCAGAAATTGTGGAGCTAGTCCTTCAACAGGGGTCTTGGTGATAATAACAATAGCCGGGGGCTAACGCCCGCGGTCATTGAAAAACCCAAGAAGGTTGAGGTAAGTCACACCAAATAAGAAGAACAAAACCGGCCCGGTTGGATCTCACGTCCAGCCGGGCCGATGCTTTTTCTTGCGGCAAGAAGATCGCTTGAATTGTGAAGTTTTATAGCGGTAGAATTCGAACACGGCTTTTTGCCGGTTCAACGACTACCAATGCTCCGGCAGATAATTCCCGTTCATACTGTTTCAGCGAGGCCAAAACAACCGGGCCAATGTGCTCCGGCAACACTCGTTGTGCACGAATCTGAATCACGCTTGGCTCGCCTGCATGGGTTAAAGCCAACGCAGTGCCAAAATCGAGGTCGTGTGTGAATACCGCGTATTTCTGGGCGGATGCCCAGGCCA
Organism: Planctomycetota bacterium; assembly: GCA_023397045.1. Taxonomy (GTDB): domain Bacteria; phylum Planctomycetota; class Planctomycetia; order Pirellulales; family Thermoguttaceae; genus JAEWUR01. Next base: position 3,531 of record JAEWUR010000553.1, on the reverse strand, counting down.
TGATCGTTGAATCGTCCGCACGAGGATCGCCAACCGCGGACCAATGGATTGCCGTCCAACCTGCCTGCTCCAGCAGTGGTATCCATTCCACGGACAGGTTCATATCGACGAGGATTCGCAGGCTCATGAGGCCACCAAGTCTTCCTCGCGTTCTTCCAGCCGCCAAGCCGCATAGGCGAGGCATTCATCAAGGTCGGCCGGCTCAAGGTACGGATAGGCCTCCAAAATCCGCTCCCGCGATTCGCCGGCTGCCAGCAGCCCAACAATGGTTCCCACGGTAACCCGCAACCCTCGAATGCACGGCTTACCGCCCATGACCACCGGATTGTGGGTGATTCGTGTAAATGTCATGCGGAGCTCCAGTCTTCGGGAAAAATGGCTTCAGCGAGCCTATCCCAATTATACCACAACCCTCCACCCGGCCCAACGTCGCGGATATCGGTCATTCTGAGCGTAGCGAATAATCTGTGGGTTTTGTTCGATCGTTCGCTTCGTTCAGGATGACATCTTGTCTTTCCGCAATAGAGAACCATTGAGAGGGCGGACTGAATGTCGGGCGGCGGGTTTGCCGATGGGATGTAAATCTAGAAAAGAAAGGCGGTTAGGCATTTTGGGGGTCGTTCGGCCATTGACCGCCTAGGTGCGATCTGATAGAGTGTGGGGTTTACCGCCCTGAACGGTCCAGGACGGTGAATTTTGAAAAGACTGACCGAGTGTTTGAACCTAACGTCGGCGGGAGGGCGAAACGCTGCCATCCCAAGAGCCGATGTGCCTTCGCTAAAGGAGTTTTCGTTTGGCTACTGTTCTTGTTAAGGACCTGATCGAAGCTGGCGTACATTTTGGACACCGTGCGAGCCGCTGGAACCCGAAGATGCGGCCGTACATCTACGCCCGGCGCAACCTGATCCACATCATCGACGTCCGCGAAACGATTCGCGGTCTTCTGCGGGCTCGGAAGTATCTTCAAAAGGTGGCCGCCCAGGGCAGCCTCGTGCTGCTGGTCGGCACCAAGCGTCAGGCAAGCGACGTCATCGAACAACAAGGCCTGCGATGCGGAATGCCCTTCGTGAGCGACCGCTGGCTGGGCGGCACGTTGACCAACTTCCGCACGATTCGCAGCCGGCTCGGCCGACTCGAAGAGCTGGAGCGCATCCGCTCGTCGGACGAGTTGGGCACCTACTCGAAAAAGATGCAATCGTCGTTGAACCGCGAATATCGCAAGATGTATCGCAACCTCAACGGCATCCGCACGATGAACCGCCTGCCCGAGTGCTTGGTGGTCGTCGATCCGCGCAAGGAAAAGAACGCCATCGGCGAAGCCCGAAAGCTCGGAATCGCGGTCGTTTCGCTGATCGACACCGATTGCGATCCCGACATGGTCGACCTGCCGATCCCCGGCAACGACGACAGCATCCGCTCGATCGAATTGATCGTCACGTTGATGGCCGACGCGATCGTAGCGGGCAAGGCGGCTTCCGGCGCATTGAAGCAAGAGCAGGCCGAAGGCGCCATGGCCGGCGCGGTTTAGTTCGGTCTAGCAGCCTGTGCAGATCGTCGTTACTAATGGAGGTTCGGTGCGACAGAATCGTAACCCGAAGCGTAAGCGAGGCTGTCCCTCGCTTACGCTTCGGGTTACGATGTTCGGCCCATTCGCAAACTTGAATTGGACAGACCGCTAGTTCGGTTGATGTGCAACCGGGTGGCAGTTTGCTGAGCAAACCGAATGGCGTGTTTTACCGTCGCATCGCGTCATTTATTGCGATTCGGGGCGAGTTGCCTAACGAACCGCCCCTTTCACGAAATAACTACAACAAAAAATATTCAATCGGAGGATACAGGAAAATGGCTGAGATTACTGCGGCTGCCGTACGGGCGTTGCGAGATCGAACGGGCTTGCCCATGATGGACTGCAAAAAGGCGCTGCAAGACGCCGGCGGCGACGCCGACAAGGCGGTCGAGCTGCTCCGCAAGGCTGGGGCGAAGATGATGGAAAAACGCAGCGATCGGGCCACCACCTCGGGCCGAATCGCCATCTATCTGTCGCCGAAGGGCGTCGGCACGATGATCGACCTGCGTTGCGAGAGCACCCCGGTGGCCACGAACGACCAGTTCGTCCAACTGGCCAACGACATGGCCAAGCAATTGGCCGAAGGTCCCGGCGCCGACTCGCCCGAGGCGTTGATGGCCCAGCCGTCGCCGAGCAATCCCAGCGCGACGTTGAAGCAGGAGTTCGACGACCTGAACAATCGGATTCGCGAGGCATTCAAGCTCGAGCGGATCGTGCGGATCGACGGCACCTGCGGCGGCTATGCCCATCACAACGGTGCGGCCGCTGTTTTGCTGCAAATCGAAGGCGGCAACGCCGAGTTGGCTAAGGACATCTGCATGCACGTCGCCGCGATGCGACCGGCCGTCCTCTACACCGAAGAGCTCGATCCAGCCGTCGTGGAGAAAGAGCGCGAGATCTTGGCCGCGGCCGCCCGAAAGGAAGGCAAGCCCGAAAATATCATCGCCAAGATGGTCGAAGGCCGTCTGCAGAATTACTACGCGGAATGCTGCTTGGCCGAACAGCCGTTCGTGAAGGACGACAAGAAGACAGTCGGCCAGGTCGCGAAAGAGGCGGGCATGAAGTTGATCAAGTTCGTTCGTTGGGAATTGCCGAAGGAATAGATCTCATGGTCGAGCAGAAGGATACGGCCTCCGGGCTGAAGTATCGCCGCGTGGTGTTGAAGATCTCCGGCGAGGGCTTTGTGCATCCCGGCGAACGAGGCATCGCAATGGACGCGGTGCTTCACATCGCCCGGCAGACCTACGACGCCGCACAACACGGCGTGCAGATTGCCATCGTCATCGGCGGCGGCAACATCCTTCGCGGCGCGCAGTTCACTGCGGGCAACTCGTGCGTTCACGAAGCGACCGCCCATTACATGGGCATGCTGGCCACCGTGATCAACGGGCTGGCGCTTCAGGACGCGCTCGAGTCGCTCGGCTGCGACACCCGGCTGATGACCGCCATCCGTACCGATGGCGTCGCCGAGCCGTATATCCGCCGCCGCGCCCGACGACACCTGGAGAAAGGCCGAATCGTCATCCTCGCCGGCGGCACCGGCAGTCCGTTCGTCACGACCGACACGGCCGCCGCTCAGCGCGCGTTGGAGTTGGAGGCCGAGGTCTTGCTCAAGGCCACCCGCGTCGACGGCGTCTTCAGCGACGATCCCGAGAAGAATCCGCACGCCGTCCTCTACAGTGAATTGAGCTACGACGACGTCCAGCGGCAGAACCTTCGCGTGATGGACCACGAAGCGATCACCAAGTGCTCGGGCTACAATCTCCCGATCTTGGTGTTCAACTTCCGCAAAGACGGCAATATCGAGGACGCGGTGCTCGGGCAGCGCGTCGGAACGTTGATCCATGAATAGGGACTAGGGGCCAGCGACTAGGGGTTAGGGCGTTCGCGTCGGCCCAATCTCTAGTTTGTCTAGCCCCGAGTCCCTAGTCCCTAGCCCCTACTGCCATGTCTACCGACGAAAT
>JAEWUR010000459.1 GCA_023397045.1 Planctomycetota bacterium | reverse complement strand
GGTGAAGATGGACGATTAGGCCTGCCGAGGGGGATTGGCGACGCGCGCGCCGAGCGTTTTTTTTGCGTTTGCCGCCCTGCGTCGACACCCTAAAATGATTTGACGCTGCGGGTTTTTCCAAAAGAGGCCCTTTAGGGGTGCTTCCGCCTTTTTTGGGCTGTATGGCGTAAGACTTCACAAGGGATACGAACAGCCGTTTTTGGAAATAGAAAACGCCCTCACCCCCTGCCCCTCTCCCGCAAGCGGGCGAGGGGAGAGACGGAGGGCGGGCGGACTTTCGAGGGTTCGACGATGGCATCGAAAACGATTCAAGGCAAACTCTCTCAAAGGGTGTCAGCGTTCGATTCGCTGCCGGATCCCGTTTTTCGCATATCCCGCCGAACCATGACGGTTGTCGAGGCGAACTCCGCTTCCGAGGCGTTTTCATCCCACCCCCAGGGCAATATTGTTGGTCTACCGGTGCGCGACATCTTGCCCGAGCACGACATCGCGGCGTTGATTCGCCAATTGGCCGCAGCCGAAATGGGGAAGCCGGCCTGCGCGGCGATCCATACCCGGCACCGACGGCGCGATGGTCAATGGATCTCGGTCGAATGGCACGTTCGGCAATCCGGACGGCCCGGAGACGAGTTTTGGACCGTGGTGGCTCGCGACCGGCATCTCCTTCTTTCGAAAGATGGCGATTCCGAGCGCTTCGGGCCACTCGGCCACGATCCGCTGACGGAATTGCCCGATCGGAGAGTGTTCGAGAGTCACTTGAGGGCGGCCCAGCAGCGTCTTTGTGAAAACGCGGACCAGAAGTTCGCAGTCTGTTTTCTCGACCTGGACAATTTCAAGGCAATCAACGACACGGCGGGACACTTGGTCGGCGATCGGGTGCTCCGTGACGTGGCCGGCCGGCTCGTCAGTTGCCTTCGCCCCAACGACATCGTCGCTCGATTCGGCGGCGACGAGTTCACGGTGCTGGTCAACGGTCTGCATCAAGAAGCAGACGCCGAGGCGGTTGCGCGGCGGATCCTGAGTCGGATGGAAGAACCCGTGGTCGTCGATGGTCGGAATTACCGCATCTCGGCCAGCATCGGCGTCGCAATCGGCGCGGGGCCAGATCAATCGGCGAACGATCTTCTCCACAACGCCGATCGAGCAATGTACCGAGCCAAATCGCTCGGTGGGAACGACGTTATCGTATATTGCGAAGCGGTTGCGAGTGCCAGTCATCCAAGATAATGGCTCCGCAAATCTGACGCACTACAACGAGCCGCCGTCCTTGAAAACGCACCGCGAATCTTCGAGGATATTCCTGCCGCTGATTCTTCCTTGCGAAGCCGCAAGCGGCTTGTTTGGCGGTGGCGCGAATCTTTACACCTTGGCCACACTGTGGGCTTCCGACGCGATCGGCTCGGAGCCGACCGGAGAAGTCGACGGCACGTCGAACGACGGCTCGACCTCCGGCGAGGCTTTCGTTTCCATCGCCGTGAGGTAGTCGCGCAGCCAGTGGACCGTTTCGTCGATCGTGTCGGCTTGCAACAGGACCAGTTCGCCCGGCTGAATCGAATCGAGCGCGGCCTCGGCGGCACACGTGGCGCCGTCAATCACGACGATGTCCGTCGCGCGTGTGGCCGACTCCAATCCTTTTCGGAACAGCGCGATAATCTCTCCGTCGGCACGGCCGCGACGATAGTGGTCTTCATAGAGAATGACCCGATCGAACGCCGCACCCAACAGTTCGCCTTGGCGAACAATATCGCAGTCGCGACGATCGCCCGCCGTCGAATAGACGCACGTGCGACGCTCATGGGGGAAGGTCTCGAGGGCGCCGATCACCGCCGTGAGCGAATGCGTGTTGTGCCCATAGTCGACGACGACCGTTCCGCCGCGAATCTCAAACACATTGAACCGGCCGGGGACCTTGTCGATGTCGGCCGCAATCGACTCGGCCCGGGCACGGATCAGATCCAACGGGATCCCCAACACCCAAGCGGCCGCGATCGAAGCCAGCGAATTCTCGACCTGGAAAACGATTTGACCGTTTCGAGTCAACTGGAGACGGTCCAACGGCATCAGCGATTCTTCGCGATCGCCGTCGGCCAGAATCACCTGGCGATCGCGCACGAAGACGGCTCGGCCGCCGACGCTGCGATGGCGCGCCACGACCGGATTGTTCGGATCCAACGCGAAGAAGAGCACCCCGCCGGGGCAATGAGCGGCCATTTCGACGACCAACGGATCGTTGGCGTTGAGCACGGCATAGCCCGACGGCGACACGACGTCGACGATGCACCGTTTGACCTTGGCAAGCGCCTCGGGCGTGTGGATGTCGGAAAGTCCCAGGTGGTCGCCTTCGCCAATGTTCGTGACCACGGCCACGTCGCAGAAGTCAAAGGCCAGCCCCTCGCGGAGGATTCCGCCGCGGGCGGTCTCGAAGACGGCCATGTCGACGCTGGGGTTAATCAAAACCGTTCGGGCGCTCTGCGGTCCGCTGCAATCGCCGTTGTCGATGCGGCGGTCGCCGATGTAAATGCCGTCGGTGCAGGTCATGCCGACGCACTTGCCCGTGCCGCGCAGAATGTGCGCGATCATTCGCGTGGTCGTCGTCTTTCCGTTGACTCCCGTGACGGCCACGATCGGAATCCGACCGTTGTCGTTCCCCGGATACAGCAAATCGACGATGGCCTCGCCGACCGGCCGGGAGATTCCGACTGATGGTTCGAGGTGCATTCGCAGACCGGGCGCCGCGTTCACCTCGACGATCACGCCATCTTGTTCCGACAACGGACACGATATGTCCTGCGCCACGATGTCGACGCCTGCAATGTCCAGGCCGATGATCTTGGCCGCGTCGACCGCACAGGCCGCCACCGCCGGATGAACCCGCTCTGTCACGTCGATCGCCGTGCCGCCGGTGCTCAGATTGGCGTTCCGCCGAATCAAAACCGTCTCGCCGACCGACGGAGTCGTCTCGGGCGAATGACCCTGTTCGGCCAATACGGCCAACGCGATTTCGTCCAGCTTGATTTTGCTCAACACCGTGGCATGATGTTCCGCACGCCGCGGATCGGCATTGACCTGTTCGACCAACTGCGCGACGCGGTGGACGCCGTCGCCAATGACATGGGCGGGCTCGCGCCGCGCGGCCGCGACGACCCGATCGCCCACGACCAACAAGCGATAGTCATGCCCCGGGGCAAATTTTTCGACCAGGACCGATTCGCTCTCTTTTCGGGCGGCCTCATACGCGGCAACCACCTGCTCACGCGTCGTCAGGTTCGTCGCAACGCCGCGCCCCTGATTTCCATCTTGCGGCTTCACCACCACGGGACA
>JAEWUR010000451.1 GCA_023397045.1 Planctomycetota bacterium | reverse complement strand
AAATAGAATAAGGCAATCTCGTCTTCAAAAAAAGGAGCGAAAAGATGATGGAAACCAACGCACTCCGCAATGGCGCCATTTTCACCTTTTTTTTAAGCATGGGCATTCTGCTGATTGGTGGGCACTTTGCCAAGGAGAAAGTGCCGCCCATTCCCGATAAGGTCGTCCGTGGCGAGACGGTTTTGACCGACGGGGCGGCCATCATGCGAGGTCAAGACGTATACCAGCGTTACGGCCTGATGGACCACGGCAGCGTCTGGGGGCATGGGTCGCTGCGAGGGATGGACTTCTCGGCCCATACTCTGCATTGCATCGGGGCGCTCATCAAACAGTACCATACAACCTCCGGGCAGCCGGACGCCGAGGCCTACAAAGCCTTGCCGCCGAAACCGCAACGAGAATTGGACGAAGCAGATGTCAAAGTCGCCCGGGAAATTCGCGACAATCGCTACGAGGACAAGTCGAAGACCTTGGAACTCACGCCCGCCCAGGGCTATGCGCTCGAACAGATGCGCAAGTATTGGGATCGAGAGTTTGCCGAAGGCGATCCTCGCTATGGATTCCTCAAGGACACGGTGCCCAGTGCGGACGAGCGAATGGACGTAGCCGATTTCTTCTATTGGACCGCATGGGCGGCCGGAACGCATCGCCCTGGCGAAAACTACAGCTATACGAATAACTGGCCCTCCGATCGCTTGGTGGGCAACACCGCCTCGACCGAGGCCCTGGTGTGGAGCCTTGGTTCGATCTTGTCCCTGTTCGCCGTGCTGGGCGTTGTGGTCTACGTGGTTCATCGCTACGGATTCTTCTACGGCGAATCGAAGGCCGTGGAGGCTGCCCAGCGACTGCTCGAATCGCCCGTGACGGCCAGCCAACGCGCCAGCGCGAAGTTCTTCTTGATTGCCGGCTTGTTGTTCATCGTCCAGATATTCAACGGCGGATTACTGGCCCATTACACCGTTCACCCGAGCAGCTTCTACGTGAAAATCATTGGCGAGATGTATCCGTACAGTTGGGCCAAAACATGGCATCTGCAACTGGCGATACTCTGGATTGCGGTTTCGTGGATGGGGACGGCCGTCTATCTGGCGCCACTGGTGGGTCGCCGTGAACCGCCGGCCCAAAAACTACTGGTCAACATCCTCTTCGTTGCGGCGGTGATCGTGACGGTCGGCAGCCTGTTCGGAGAGGTCTTGGGAATCAAAGGCTACTTGGGGCAAGCCTGGTTCTGGCTCGGCCATCAGGGTTGGGAATATTTGGAACTCGGCCGGCTTTGGCAGATTCTTCTGTTCGGGGGGCTGATCTTCTGGGTCGTTGTCGTGTATCGAGCCATGGCGCCCGCTCTGCGCAGCGAATCTGGCGAATCGGAGGACATGGCAAACCACCGGGCATTGACCATCTTCTACGTGCTGAGCGCCATCTTCGTGGTCGCCTTCTTCGGCTTTGGCCTCATGTACGGCCGTGGCACGCATTTGACGATCGCCGACTACTGGCGATGGTTCGTCGTCCACATTTGGGTCGAGAGCATCTTCGAGTTCTTCGGCGTTGCCGTGATCTCGCTCTTCCTGGTAACCCTGGGGCTGGTCTCCGCCAAGTCCGCGCTGCGAGTAGCCTACCTGACGGCGATTCTCGTCTTCATCAGCGGCATTCCCGGCACGGCCCATCACTACTTCTGGTATGGCGGGCCGAGTTTCTGGCTGGCCATCGGCGGCGTGTTTAGTTCCTTGGAGCCGATCCCGCTGATCTTGCTGGTCGTCCGCGCATGGATGGAGTATCGATCGATTCGAGCCGAAGGAAAAGAGTTCCCCTATCGTTGGCCGCTCTATTTTCTCACGGCCAGCAGCGTCTGGAACTTCGTCGGCGCCGGCATGTTCGGTTTCCTCATCAACCTGCCGATCGTCAACTACTACGAGCACGCCACCTATCTGACGGCCAATCATGCGCACACGGCGCTATTCGGCGTATACGGGATGCTGGCCATCGCCCTCATATTGTTCTCATGGCGAGGGCTGGTGGAGAACAAGTATTGGAACGATCGCATTCTGATGGTCAGTTTCTGGGGTCTCAACGTCGGGCTGTTCCTTATGTTCACCACCGGACTGTTGCCGATCGGCATGCTCCAAGTTTGGACCGCCTACGATCAAGGCTTCTGGTACGCCCGAAGCGCGGATTTCTACGAAATGCAGATTGTCCAGACGCTTGGCAACTGGCGAATCGTACCCGATACGATCATCATCGTGCTCGGGGCGTTTCCGCTACTCTACTTCCTATTGAGCACCTACCCACGGCTTCGCAGGGTGGGCAAGAGCGAAGTCGAAACTCGGGACTAGGCAAAGCCGGTGCAATGCCTCGATGCAAAGGAACCTGAGGTGGCCTTTCGCATGGATATCCTGAATTATTTCCAACTCTTGTCCCAGATCAAGGAATCGCGGGTTGACACCTCCTATGATGGTTGCAGTGGTGGAGTTTCAATACCTCCAAACCGACCATGAATCAACCCAGCCATTGGCCACATCGCCGACTCAGCCGGGAACGGCGCACCATTGCCTCCATGATCGGCATCTACTGCCGGGCGCAACACGGCGCCCGGGGTGCCCTTTGCGACGAATGCGAGCGGCTCTTGGCCTATGCGAATGGTCGGCTTGAGCATTGCCCGTTTGGCGCGGAAAAGCCCGCCTGCGCATATTGCCCGGTGCATTGCTACAAACCCGCGATGCGGCAACAGATCAAGGACGTGATGCGGTATGCCGGTCCGCGAATGCTCTATCGGCATCCGATCCTCGCCATACGTCATATTTGGGACAGCATCCGACGAAAAAAGGAACTAGGCGATGGCTCGTAGAAGCATCATTGAAATTGACGAGACGAAATGCGACGGCTGCGGCCTGTGCGTGCCCGCGTGCGCTGAGGGAGCGCTTCGCATCGTTGACGGAAAAGCCCGGCTGGTGGCCGACGTATATTGTGATGGTCTCGGCGATTGTCTTGGCGAATGCCCTCGCGGCGCAATCCGGATCGTCGAACGCGAGGCGGATCCGTATGACGAAACTGCAAATCACGATGCCGTGAGTGCCGCGCCGCGGCAAACCGAATCGCCATGTTCCACCGGCTGCCCAGGCACAGCGGTGCGCAATTTCCAACTTAACGTGTTGCCTGCCGCCGGGCCTCCATTGCCGCAATTGTCGGGCCGTCCATCGCCTGCCGGAACTCCCGCCCTCAGCCACTGGCCGATCCAACTGCATCTGGTGCCCACCAATGCGCCGTTTCTGCGCGACGCCGATCTGTTCCTTGTCGCCGACTGTGTGCCGTTCGCATGTGCGGAGTTTCATCGGGAGATTCTGCGAGGTCGGCCCGTGGTCATCGGCTGTCCTAAACTCGACAATTCCAAGGCATACGTCGAGAAACTGGCCGCGATGCTCTCGCAATCCTCCGTTAAGAGCCTGACCGTCGTCCACATGGAGGTTCCATGCTGCACGAACCTCGTCTGGATCGCGAATGAGGCGATGAACCTTGCAGGTCGACAACTCCCCTTGAATGAGATTACCATTTCGCTCGGGGGGGAGATCCGCGAGAAGGCAGCCCGTCGCGACGTTTTCTGACGATTTACGCCGGTGATGCCTTGACGGACGACGTCGAGGATGAACACCGATTCTGACCGACAACCCAACCACCGGATATTTTTCTTGATGCCGGTAAGTCGTTAGGGCATAATGGATTGTGTCGCAACTTGTCTTGAGGCATGGATTTTGTGCCTTATGTTTTTCGCCGAGCGGGGAAGGAACTGTAGGAAGCGAGTCAGGCTCCTGCGGTTGGTTCAATTCCTTCGGATAAGGGGTGTGTCTTTTGGCCCATCGTGGTTCGGATCGCAATGAATTGTTCGCAGGCCTGCTGATGCGTCATCAGCAGGAACTCTATGGCTTTATTTATACGCTCGTTCCCAACAGAGCCGACGCCGAAGATTTGCTCCAACAAACGAGTCTCGTTTTGTGGCAGAAGTTCGACGAATTTGATGCCGACAAGAGTTTTCCCGCTTGGGCCTGTGGAGTCGCGCACTTCCTGGCGTTAAGGCACCTCAGAAAGAAGCGACGCACCCGTGTGGTCTTTAGCGACGAACTGATCGCCCAGTTGGCCGAGACTCACCAGAGCCGCAAGGAAGGGCATTTGGCGGATACGACCGTGTTAGCAGGCTGCATCGAAGAGCTTTCAGAGAACGATCAAAAGCTAATCGAGCTATGCTACGTCGCGGAACGGAACTTCAAGGCGGCAGCCGCCACCCTGAACCGCCCGGTGACGGGGGTTTACATGTCTTTGGTAAGAGTTCGCAGGCTCTTGATGGATTGCCTCCGGCGGAACAACGCGAGGGAGGTCCGTACATGATCCCGCCGAAGCCAATCACGAACGAAGTGCTGTCGTTGATCGAGGCCGTGTGTGACGGCATGGCGGACGACGCCCAGGTGCGCGAATTGGAATCAATTCTGCGGACCGATATCGAGGCGCGCAACATGTACGTTGATTTGCTCGACCTGGACGCCAAGTTGCAGAGGCTTATCGCTTCTCGGCAAATACGGCATTCGGCCCCTGATGAGTTTTTTGTCGCAGAACAAGGACGACCGTCAGCCCCCACGTTTCCCGCCTCGTTGTATCATGGTACGGCCACCTACCTGACGTCCGGATGGCCCGTGGCATATTTGGTCGCTACCGCGGTATTTGCCGTCGGGGCCCTTTTGGGGGCTTTCATCACGGTATCACCG
>JAEWUR010000431.1 GCA_023397045.1 Planctomycetota bacterium | reverse complement strand
GGAATATGCTGTCCGTGAAAACCTCACGGCCGAACCGGGGCTGAAACCCAAAATGGTTCGCTGGCTCCTCGGCTTTTCGCTCCAAGGCCAATTCCTCGGCGTTCAGAGTCTTGCCGGAGAAGACCGGAAGAGCAAAGGGCAGGTGTTTCCGTGTTGCCCCGATCTATCCCAGCCGGAGATGATCGCGATCGGCCCGGGTTGCCGTCATTTTTTGGTCGACAGTATCGACGTTATCGCGTTGTTGACCAAAGATGGCACGGTGGATGACAAGCTGACGGCCAAGCATGAGTTTTTTGTCGACCTGCTGCATCAAGCCAGGGACGTTGTCCCGACGTTGGGGCCGGTTGCGGCCGCGCTTCGTGACAATGAAACCCTCGCAGCGATACGCTCCGATTTGTCGGAGCGCAAGGCCAAGCCAATGGAACTTGCAACGTTTGTCGTGGAAGAGGCGTCCGGCCCGTCGATTCTCGCCAAAACGGACGTTTGGCACGCCTGGTGGAAGGCCTTTCGCTCGCGCATGGCGGACGAACGAAAGGCGAAGAAAGCGCCGAAGGGATTGCGACGGAAAGCCGACGCAAATGGGGATGAACCTGCGTTGATGCGATGCCTGTTGAGCGGCGAACTGATCGAACCGTTGCCGACACACAACAAGATCGAAGGGCTTTCCGACGTCGGAGGGCTTTCGATGGGCGACGCCTTGACCAGCTTCGACAAGGATGCATTCGGCTCCTATGGTTTAGAGCAAGGCGCAAATGCGGCCATGAGCGAAAACATGGTCAAGACCTATGTCACGGCATTGAACGACCTTATTCGCCGGCGCAGCCATCGGATGGCCGGGGTAAAAATCGTCCACTGGTATAGCGGCAAGATCGAACCCAAAGACGATCCGATTTCGGAACTCCTCGGCGATTGGGATTTCTCGGAGGAGCACGCAAACGACGACGAAACGATTGAATCGCAGCAAGAAGAGCAGGACGCGAAGGCCGAAGTCATCCGTGCGGAAAGCAGGGCCGCTCGACTGCTAGACTCCATCCGGACCGGCGAACGTGCGGATTTGGAGAACTTCCAGTATTATGTGGCAACTCTATCGGCGAACAGTGGCCGAGTCGTGTTACGCGATTGGACCGAAGGCTGGTTTGGAGAACTACTCGACGCGATCAACGCTTGGTTCGAGGATTTCGCGATCGTTGCGAGAGATGGTCGCTCAACGGTTAAATCGCACAAGTTTGCTGCCATTGTGGCGGCTCCGTTGCGCGATCTCAAGGATGCGACCGCTCCCATGACGGCGACACTGTGGTGTTGTGCTGTAAAACAACTGCCAATTCCCCGTTCACTAGCTGCCGCAACACTCCTGCAAATCCGGAGTGGGATTCTTCAGGGCGATACGCCCTTGCACGCGCGATTTGGATTACTAAAAGCATTTTGCAATAGAAACGAAAGGCTTCCTCACATGAGCTCTGATTTGAACGAACTGGAAACGGATCCCGCATACCTTTGCGGACGGATCATGGCAATCTTGGCCGCAATTCAGCGAAAGGCATTGCCAGATGTCGGAGCGGGAATTGTCCAGCGTTACTACGCCGCGGCAAGCGCCACTCCTGCCCTCGTTTTGGGCCGGCTTGTCCGTACGGCGCAAATCGGCCATCTCCCGAAGATCGATGGAGGGCTTCAATCGTGGTTCAACGGTCAGCTAGCGGACGTCTGGTCAAAACTCTCCGAGAGGCCGCCGGTTACGCTGAGCTTGGAGGGGCAAACGCTTTTTGCAATGGGGTTTTACCAGCAGACAGCAAAACGTTACGACAAAACTGAGACGCCAGAGATTACGAAGGAAGGCAATAACAACTAATCGCCAAGTTACTCTTGGCAGGATCAACACGCTTCATCTCAAGAAGGGATTTCAACCATGTCGTCACCCATTACCAATCGCTACGAGTTTCTCTTTCTGTTCGACTGTGAAAACGGCAATCCGAACGGCGATCCCGACGCGGGCAACGCGCCGCGTATCGATCCCGAAGACATGCACGGACTGGTTTCCGATGTGGCACTCAAACGGCGCATCCGAAACTATGTCCAAATCGCGCGCGGAAATCAAATGCCGAACGCGATCTTCATCGAGCAGGCATGCAATCTGAATCGACCCATCGCCCTGGCGCATGAAAAAGCAAATGGTGGTTTACCGGATCCGAAGAAAGGCGCCGCCAAAGATAAGGTCTATGCCGCTAGAGACTGGATGTGCCAGAACTTTTTTGACGTCCGGGCATTCGGCGCGGTCATGTCTACTGGCCCCAATGCTGGCCAGGTTCGCGGTCCTGTACAAATCGCCTTTGCAAGATCACTCGATCCAATCCTATCACTCGACATGTCGATCACTCGCATGGCCGTCGCCGCTGAGGTGAAGGGCGCCAAATCGAGCGAGGATTTTGTGGCATGGGAAAAGGAGCAATCGGAAGATTCTCTGCGCACGATGGGCCGAAAATCGCTAATCCCGTATGGTTTGTTCATCGGAAAGGGATTCGTCAGCGCCCATTTGGCGAAACAGACCGGTTTCGGCCAAGACGATCTCAAGCTGCTCTTCGAGGCGCTGCTCAACATGTACGAACACGATCGATCCGCCAGCAAGGGGATCATGACGGTTCGGGCCCCCATCTACGTGTTCAAACATGTCGGCACCGATACCAACGCCGAACAGCGCCAGGCCCAGGCCATGCTCGGCTGCGCCCCAGCGCAGGTGCTTTTTGAATCGGTGGTGAAGGTGAAAAAGGACGACGACATCGCGTCGCCGCGACGGTTCGGCGACTACAAGGTTACTGTCGCGCAAGAGAACGTGCCCAAGGGAGTCGAACTGCTTGAACTGCCCAGGGACATTGAGAAGCTGTAAGCCTCGCTCTCCTCCGCGATAGGCCCATCAAGCCCATAGCATGTATTCCGAAGACGATCTGCTTCCGGTATCGGCGTTGCAGCACTTGGAGTATTGCCCGAGGCGCTGTGGGTTAATCCATATCTGCGGCGAGTGGTCGGAAAACGTGCAGACGGCCGAAGGCCGCCGGCTGCACGAGCGGGCACATGAAGAACCGAGCGAGACGCGGCGCGGCGTGCGCATGGCGCGTCGCCTGCGGCTCTGCTCCAAAACGCTGGGACTCTTCGGCGTGGCCGACGTCGTCGAGTTTCATCCCGCCGGCAGTTCCGATGAACGGACCGTCACCCTTCCCGGCTCGCCCGGGTGGTGGACGGTATTTCCCGTCGAATATAAGCGCGGCCGGCGCAAACCGGAGATGTCTTACCTCGTTCAACTCTGTGCCCAGGCGCTTTGTCTCGAGGAAATGCTCGGCGGCCTGATTTCGACCGGCGCGTTGTATCATGGCCAAACCCGGCGGCGCCAGGTGGTTGAATTCGACGACCCGCTGCGCACCCGGACGTGGAACCGCGCCCACGAATTGCACCGTTTGATTCAGTCGGGCGTCGTTCCCGCTCCCGATTTTGGGCCAAAGTGCCGGTACTGCTCACTGGCTGGCCTTTGCATGCCCAAGCTGACTCCGTCGCGTTCGGTGCGCGACTATGTCGCCAAGGAAATCGCATCACAAGTCCAGATTGTGCGGCCACGGGCACAACTTGAGTGAGTCGAATATGAAAAAACACGACAACACGCTTTATGTGACCAGCCAGGGTGCCTATCTAGCTCGACAGGGGACCAGCGTTCTCGTGCGGGTCGAGAAACAGACTCGCCTCCGCGTTCCTATTCACAATCTCGGCGGCATTGTCTGTTTCGGAAACGTTGGCTGCAGTCCTTTCCTGATGGGCCTGTGCGGAGAACAGGGCGTGAGCCTATCATTCCTAACCCGCAATGGACGGTTTATGGCCCGGGTGCTCGGGCCGCAGTCAGGAAACGTGCTGCTTCGCCGAGCGCAGCATCGAATGAGCAGTGACCCAGCAGCCGCAGCCGATTTCGCCAGGAACATTATCGCGGCCAAAGTGGCCAACGCGCGCTCGGTGCTTCAACGCGCACGGCGAGATTATCCCGATCGCCTTTCCGGACAGTCTCGCGGAGAGGACGTTGCGCTGCCGCCATCCTCACTCCGAATGCCCCCGATGGATGCGGCCATTCAACGGCTGGCGGACTTGCTGGTCGGCCTCGAGCGCCCCATGACCCTGGACGAAACGCGTGGAACGGAAGGCGAGGCGGCGCGTTGGTATTTTGCCGCCTTTGACGATCTGATACTTCAGCAGAAAGACGCCTTCTTCTTTCACGAGCGAACTCGGCGGCCGCCCCGCGACAACATGAACTCGCTTCTGTCATTTCTCTACTCGCTGCTAACCAACGATGTGACGGCGGCTTGCCAATCGGTCGGGCTGGATCCTCAAATGGGTTTTCTGCACGGTGATCGGCCCGGTCGCGCGTCTTTGGCGCTCGATCTGGTCGAAGAGCTGCGTCCGATGATTGCCGACCGCTTGGCGCTGTCGCTGGTCAATCGCCAACAGGTTGACGCCAAGGGATTCACTCAGAGTGAGTCGGGCGGCGTGGAAATGGATGATGCGACCCGAAAG
>JAEWUR010000418.1 GCA_023397045.1 Planctomycetota bacterium | reverse complement strand
CTCCCGCCGGGAGAGGGTTAGGGTGAGGGCAATTCTCCATTCACACAAAAGGACCAAGAATATGCGTATGTTGAAATTCGGTTGGATCGGAGCGTTTCTTATCGTTGCGACGACGGCTGCCGTGGTCTCGGCGCAGACCAATTCGCAAGAGATCATGGCCAAACCCGAGGCCGAGTTGATCGAAATCCTGAAAAACCCCAACGCGACGAACTTCGAGAAAGCCAAAGCCTCGCAGCGGTTGGCCGTGATCGGCACGAAAGCGGCCATTCCCGCGCTGGCGACCATGTTGCCCGATCAGAACATGAACGTCTATGCCCGATTCGGTCTCGAAGGCATTCAAGATTCGGCCGTCGACGACGTCCTGCGCGACGCTGCCACGAAACTTCAAGGCAGCCAATTGATCGGCGTGATCGATTCGATCGGACAGCGCCGTGACGCGAAGGCCGCCGGCCTGTTGAAGGGGCTTCTCAGCAACGCCGATCCGACGGTCGTTTCCATCGCCGCCGGCGCGCTAGGTCAGATCGGGACACCCGAGGCCGCCGCCGCGTTGCAAGAAGCTGTGGCCAAAAAGTCGCCGGCCCAGAAGGCGATTGCCGACGGTTGCCTTATCGGCGCTGACCGGCTTGCCGCCGATGGCCGCAAGGCCGAGGCCGTTGCATTGCTCGAAGCGGTCGACAAGACGGACCTTCCGGTCTTTGTGAAAACGGCCGCGTTGGGCGGACGTCTCCGCATCTTGCAGGGCGATGCCAAGGACCTTCTATTGGCGCAAGTGCGCAATCCGGACCAAGCATATTTTGATCTCGGCCTGTCCTACGCCCGGCAGATTCCCGGCGCTGCCATCACGGCCGCGTTGACCGACGAACTGAAGAACCTTGCGCCGGAGCGCCAAGCCTTGTTGCTGCGTGCTCTGGCCGACCGCCAGGAGCCCGCGCCGACGCCGGCCGTCATGGCTGCCGCGAAGAGCGAGTCGCCCGAGGTCCGTGAGGCGGCCATTTACGTTCTGGCGAAATACGGCGACGCCTCGGCCGCGGCCATTTTGCTCGACGCCGCATTGGGCGATGCCGCCGTGGCTCAATCGGCCAAAGACGGTCTCAAAAACCTGCCGGGCCAAGAGGTTGACGCGGCGATCCTGGCACGGCTCGCCGGAGCGGACGCCAAGAAGAAATCGATCCTGTTCGACATTCTTGCCGTTCGACGCATCGCGGCCGCGGCGCCCGCCGTTCGCGAGGCGCTGGCCGACGGCGACGAGTTGGTCCGGTTGGCCGCGCTGGCCGCGTTGGGCCACCTCGCGGAACTCAACGATATCGATCTGTTGGCCGGCAAGGCCCTCGATGCAAACCAGGGCAACGCCAACGAGACGAACGCCGCTAAATCGGCGCTCCAAATGGCCGTTCTGCGCATGAGCGATCGTGATGCGTGTGCGGCGAAATTGGCCGCGGGCATCAACGGCGCATCGGACGAAAATCGCGATTTCCTGCTTGCCTTGTTGGGCAAGATGAGCGGTCCCAAGGCGCTGGAAATCGTCATCGCGAACGTCAAGTCCGATAATCCGGCGACCAAGGACGCCGCGACGCGCGTGCTGGGCGCTTGGCTCAATGCCGACGCGGCGCCGGCGCTGCTGGATATCGTGAAGAACGATCCGGACGGCAAGTATCAAACCCGGGCGCTGCGTGGTTACATCCGAATTGCACGGCAGCTTCAACTTCCCGCCGAAACCAAGTTGGCCATGTTCAAGACGGTAATGGAAACCGCCAAACGCGAACAGGAGAAGCAACTGGCGCTCGATATCCTGACGCGGATCCCGTCGTCGAACTCGATCGCCGTGGCCGTCTCCTATCTGGGCCAGCCGGAATTGAAAAACGCCGCCGCCACGGCCGCGGTGAAGATCGCCGGCAAACTGGTCAGCCAAGACCCGAAGGCGGTTGCCGACGCCATGCAAAAGGTCGTCGACGCCGGGGTTCCCGATGACTTGGCCAATCGTGCCAAGCACCTTCTGGGCCAGGCGCAGGCTGCCGGAAAATAGCCGAAGAAATACCTCCCACCTGAACTGGCGGGTCGTCAACGCAATGAAATGACCTCCAGAAGTGCCGATTTTGGTGCTCCTGGAGGTTTTGGTAATATGCGGCGACATTTCCGGTCGCAGCGATTTCACAAATTCTACGGTTTTAGCGCCGACACCAACGGGCCTCTTTGCTACCATTGCGCCGAAAACAAGGCCATGGGCGAGAGGTTCTCTCGTTCCCGGTCGTTGATCTCCTCGTAGAAAGGTGCAGCTCTTGGCTTCTCTTTCAGATATCCAAGAGGCGAATGCCTGGGCATTCGGCCGATCGGGACATGTTCTTGATCATGAACGACGGGCGTCCGACGGGTCGTTGATTCGCGACGGCGCGACCCGACGCATCGATGACGCGCATCGCGATTCGTCCGGCATCGCGAGGTTTCCACATCGCATGTCGCCGGGCGAGTTCTACGCGTTTGGCTATCCCTTGATGCTTCTTTCGCGTCGGCTGGAAGAACGCCTGCTCGAATTGTTCCAGAAGGGCTACGTCAAAGGCACCGTGACGATGAGCGCCGGCAACGAAGCGACGGCCGTCGGGATGACGATGCCGCTTCGGCCGGGGTTGGATCCGGTGTCGTTGCTGCATCGCGACTTCGCCGGCCATCTGTTGTTGGGCGCGACGCCCCATCAACTGCTCTGCCAATACATGGCCAATGCCGACAGCCCGACGCACGCTCGTGAAGGCAACGCCCACCACGGCGATGCGGCCGCGAGGCGATTCCCGATGATCTCGCACTTGGGCAAGATGCCAAGCCTCGTCGTCGGCGCCACCTGGGCCGCCCGGCAGGCAGGCGAGGACGCCTTCGGGCTGGTCGTCATCGGCGACGGCGGAAGCAGCACCGGCGAAGTTCACGAGGCGATGAACATCGCGGCCGTGCGAAAGACGCCCGTCGTGTTCCTCATCCAAAACAATCACTACTCGTTCTCCACGCCCACCGAACTGCAATACAACTGCCAGAGACTCTCTGATCGGGCTCGCGGCTACGGCATTTCGGGCAAGACGATCGACGGCACCGACGCATGGCTGGTCTATTCGACGATTTGCGACGCACTCGAGGCCATGCAAAGTTCGTCGATGCCGATCGTCCTGGAATGCCAATGCCTCCGACTTTACGGCCACGCCGCCTACGACAAGGGCGACTATGTGCCGGCCGATCTTCAGGACGAATGGCGACGCCGCGACCCGTTGATCGCCGCCCGGCAAAAAGTCCTTGAGCATTGCGGCATGTTGGAAAATGCGGTCGAGGCGATGGAACGCGCGGTCGAGGACGAAGTCCGTTCGGCGCTGTCGCAAGCGATGGCCGTTCCGCGACCCACGCCGTCGGGCAATCGGATGACGGTGTTTGCCGAACCGCGCGTCCAGAAAGTTAAGCCCTACGCCACGCCGAGGATCAAGAACGGCGAGGCGGTCGGGCGCGCCCTCGATTACATTTTGGAGAACAATCCCCGGGCGTTTCTATTCGGGCTCGATGTCGGCGTTTATGGCTCGGCCTTCAAAACCTGCAAAGGGCTGATCGAACGACATGGCGCCGAGCGAGTCATCGACATGCCGATCTGCGAATCGGGCTCGGTCGGCTTCGGTTTGGGCGCGTCGCAGGCCGGCGCTCTGCCGATCTACGAGTTCCAGTTCGCCGATTTCTCGACCGAGGCGGTCACGCAAATCGGACTGAACGCCGGGACGTGGTATTATCGTGCGGGCCAGCCTGCTCCGATGCTCCTTCGATTGCCGTGCGGCGGCGGTTTAACGATGGGCGCGTTCCATTCGGGCGAGTTCGAAGGGCTCTGGTCGCGGTTCCCCGGTCTGAAATTGCTCTATCCGGCCACCGCGCAAGAGACGTTCGAGGCGCTGGTCGCGGGCTTCTACGACCCCAACCCCTGCTTGGTGTTCGAGCACAAACAACTCTATTGGAGCAAGGGTGGGCAGATCGATTTCGACGGAGACCTCGAATCGATCTGGCGGCCGAGACGATATTCCGAAGGGACCGACCTGACGGTCGTGGCCTTCGGCGCGATGGTCCATGAGGCGCTCGCCGTGGCCGTTCGCAGCTCTCGCTCGATCGAGGTTTGGAACCCGTTCGTTCTTCAGCCGATGGATCTCGATCCGATTCTGGAATCGGTTAGTAAGACCGGTCGGCTGCTGGTCGTCCAGGAGTCGGGAGCGACGCAAGGCCTGGGCGATCGAGTGATCTCGGCCGTTTGCCGCGAGGCGTTCGGCGTACTGAAATGTCCGCCGCAGTTGATCGCGTCGCCCGACCTGCCGGTGCCATTCGCGCCGGAATTGGAGCAATGCAGCCGGCCCAACAGCCTCAGGATCGAGGCCGCCGTCGATCAAATGACTCGGGAGGGTTAATGGAGTCCACATTGTTCAAGATGCCGTTGTATTTGCCCGCCCAAGGCGCCTCCGAGGTCGAAGTCACGATCATCGAATGGCAGGTGTCGGAAGGCGACCGTTTCACGTCAGGCCAAACCCTCGTCCAGATTGACAGTGCGAAGTCGGTGTTCGATTTCCAGGCGCCGTGCGACGGCCAGGTCATCCGTCGATTCCACCTGGAAGGCGAGACGTTGCTGCTGACCGATCCGATCATGGAGATCGAGACGGATGATCCGGCCATGCACGATTGGATTCCGCCGGCCGCCGCAGTCGAGTCGCCAAGCATTCACGCAGCCTCGGAACCGAGAAAGGCCGCACCGACCTACCGCGGCGATCCCGTCGGATTCTTGGGTTTCGGCAGTTATCTGCCCGATCGGGTTGTGTCGAATGACGAGTTGGTCAAGAGCTTTCCCGAGATCAATTCGGAGTACATTTTTCAGGTCACCGGAATTCGCGAGCGTCGTTGGGCCGGCGAGCAGGAAAAACCCTCGACGATGGCCTATCGCGCCGCGCTCGATGCGATTGGCCGATCCGAGATTCCCGCGAAAGACATCGACGCCGTCATCGTCGCCACGACCACGCCGGACGTGGCCATGCCATCGACGGCCGCGATCCTTCAGGATCGGCTCAACCTGCCAACCATCCCGGCATTCGATTTGAATGCGGCCTGCTCGGGCTGGCTCTACGC
>JAEWUR010000390.1 GCA_023397045.1 Planctomycetota bacterium | reverse complement strand
TACAATCACTCATGGCGGCCTCCTTGCTGCTTGGGGTGACTTGACAACACCCTTGTACGCAAGGCAGGCCGTTTCTTTCTATATCAATTCACCGTAACGACTTAAAACAATATCAGTGCCATTCATGTCTGTTGTCATGCTCTAAGCCTCCTGGGGGATTCCACTGTGTTGGTGATAGATGGCGTCCCAGACAACCGAGCGCGGGACGAAAACGCATTCGCTTTGATAACCGCCGTATTCCGGGGTGTATTGCCTGCGGGTTTCGTAACAGGCGGACCACTCTTGCCAGTTCTCTTGAAACACCCGGCAGAGCATGGGGAACGGAACCAGGCACCAACGCTTCGTATCCGTCCAAATCCACAGGACGAAATCAGTCCGCTTGTTCGGATCCCTAGTCCAGCCAATCTTCTTGTTCACGACCGACCAGGTTTCCAGGGCCAGATCGTCCGCACGATCGGGTTCGGGCTTGGCCGCCCAATCTTCACGGCGGATCTTCACATCGACGGACAGATGTGCGCCGCGCACGTGCTCGACCCAATAATCGGTCCCTCGGCGGTCGTTCACCCGATGGGCCGGCTGAACGGCCACAGCGCCGGGAATCTCCCGAAGCAAGATGGCCGCCACATCGGAGTTGACCGCGACTCCACGGCTCATCACCAACTGGTTGTCGAATGCATATTCAATTGCCATTCGCATCGGCCCCCCATGAGACCCAACCATTGCGATTGCCGCGGGCGAACATCTCCAGATAGGGGCCCGGGCTGCACGATTCGACGAGGTCGTAGAACTCGACCGGCTTGCTGCTATGGCCCAACGGCCCCCGCGGCGCCGAGAAACACGTTCCGACGTCTTTGCGATTCAGCGGTTGGGAGCCCCGCACGCCGAACAGAACATGTTCGGTCTGACCGCGAAAATAGTTGCCCATGCCGAAGCTCGGCTTGCACCAGGTGAGCGTGGTGACGTAGCGGAACCCCCATTTTTCCAATAGCAAAAAGCCCTTGGGCAACGAGCGGTTGGTGATCCACAGGTAGATGTGGCAATCGTCGTCGGCCAATCGAGCGACCGGCAATTCCAACAGCTTTTCCAGCGGCATGGTGCCGTACGTGGGGCGGGCGCGGCCGAGTTGATCGCAATCGCCTTCGTCGCCCCAGTCCCAGGGCGGATCCAAAACGATCGTGGCGAAACGGGCACTGCCGACCTGCAAGTCGCCGGGGGACGCCGTATTGGAGATCCGCTGTGCGTTCTCGGCCCGTCGCGATTCACGCTGTTGCTCTTTCTCTTCGCGTTTCAGCCGTCGGTACTCGGCATTGATCGTCGTTTCGCCATCCCGCAGCCGTTGCTTCGTTTCATCGTTGGCATGGTCCCGAATATATTTGACCCTCGCCACGGTACCGTGTGAAACGCCCGCCTCTTTGGCGAGCTCTTTTTTGGTGTCGACCGTGGAAAGGTTGTCACAATTGTGACAACCTTTCTGTGGAGGGGACTCTTTAGTTTCATCCTTGCGTCGGCCGCCACGGCGTTGATTTTCCTTGGCCCGGGCCGCAATCTTCGCCTCGAACTTCAATGCGGCTTCCGCCAATGTATAGGGGCTGATGTTGCGGCGGTTTTTGTGATATTGAAACACCCAGTAGCAGGCATCATCAATCGTCTCGAAAGGCAGTTCGCGGACATCAAAGGGAATGCCGTGCTTTTGGCAAATGCTATAGCGGTGATGTCCATCGACCAGCGTCCCATTCCAGACGAACAATGGCGACAGACACCCATCCCGCAGAATATCGGTTTCCAGGCCTTGCCGCTCATCGTCGCTAAGCGGCGGCAGGCATGTAGCCAATCGGTCATCCTGCTGAATCTCTACTGAGCAAACCATTTTTCTAAAACTCCTCGACAGATGGTCAAAACGGTATTTCGTCGTCCGTGTAGCCCATGGCCTGATGCAACGGCAACGGCTCCGGCTTCTCGCCCAGTTCGTAGTCGACAACCCGATCGAACCTTTCGCCCGGTCGAACGTAAATGGCCTTGGTCCTTGCGAGGGCGCCGGCATTGGCTAAATCGACGGCCTGCTCGGCCGTCAGCGGAACCGGGTCGTTGGATCGAGCTCGCCACCACAACACGGCCTTTTCGCGTGGGAACCCGTGGTGTTCGAAACAGATCCATTCCGGCTTGTACTGATGGAAACCGATTCTGTAGTCGACCCGCATCGTCTTGGGTGCATTCTCATCGGCACCACGTTTCTCATGCACGCTGTAGAACACGTCGCGCACGTCATAGCGTGTCGGGCGGATTTGGTCGGAAAGGACTGCTTCGCTCGATGCGTTCGGATCGTGGTTCGTCCGTTCAGGCTTTGGGAACTCATAGCCGCACTCGGGACAAGCCGCATAGCCGGCGGCAATCAATGCATGACACTCCGGACATTCCTTCGCCGGGGCCTCGCCGCCCTTGCCGGATGGTTCTTTGTCTCGGATGCGGATCTGATCGACCGGACCGTGACGGAGCACGTTGCCGCCGAAATCAAGCACCAAGCAGTTCTTCTTGCCGGGAAAGAGCCGAAAACCTCGCCCGAGGCACTGATAATAGAGGCCTGGCGAGAGCGTCGGCCGAAGCATCGCAACGCAATCGATGTTCGGCGCATCAAACCCCGTCGTCAAAACATTGACGTTGACCAGGTATTTGAGCGGTTTTCGGTCGAAGAGATCGTCAGACGCCTCGCCACGGAACCGGGCCAATAACTCGTCGCGTTCTTTGGCCGGCGTTTTGCCAGAGACGAACCCGCACTCGACGCCATGCTTTCCTTGAAGAACCGCCTGGATATGTTGGGCATGGTTGACGCTGGATGCGAAGATGAGACATGCATGCCGATCGTGGGTTTGTT
Organism: Planctomycetota bacterium; assembly: GCA_023397045.1. Taxonomy (GTDB): domain Bacteria; phylum Planctomycetota; class Planctomycetia; order Pirellulales; family Thermoguttaceae; genus JAEWUR01. The sequence goes on along the minus strand of JAEWUR010000390.1, from coordinate 2,350 downwards.
CGACAATCTCCTGGCAGGCCGATTCGACCAGTTCGTCCCGGTCCATCAACTGTTCGACCTCGTCGGGCACGAACTCGCCGGCGCGAACGTGCAACTGATCGGTATCCGGTTTCTCTCGCCCAGCTTTCGTGACCAAGGGGCAAAGATAACCGTCGCGGATCAATTCCTTGACGCCGATCTCGAAACAGACGGCATTGAGAATATTTTCAGGCCCACAGATCACGCCGGACTTCAGTCGAAACGGCGTGGCCGTGAGCCCGATCGTTCGAACACGAGGATTGACGATCTTCGCTTCGGCCATAAACTGCCGATACATCCCCTCGCCGTCCGGGGCGATGAGATGGGCCTCATCGACGATGATCAGGTCGAAGGAATCAAGCTCGCATGCCCGTTTGTAGATCGACTGGATCCCGGCAACGATCACCGGATGATCGGTATCGCGACGCCGCAGGCCCGCCGAATAGACGCCAAACTTCAATTCAGGGCAGATCGCATGGAGTTTGTCGGCTGCCTGTTGCAGCAGTTCCTTCACATGGGCCAACACCAGCACACGTCCACCCCATTGCATGACGGCGTCACGGCAGATCGTGGCCAGGATCGGGGTCTTCCCCCCAGCGGTTGGGATGACCACGCATGGATTATCTTCATGCTGTCGGAGATAGCCGTAAACAGCATCGACGGCGGCTTGTTGGTAAGGACGAAGTTCCACGATTTTCGCTCCCGTCAATAGAACACAAAGTCGGCGCCGGGAGTCGCACCCGGGGGAAGCTGGAGAATCAGCAAACCCGCACTATGCCACCGATGACCGTCAGTTACGATCAGCAGATTCCTGGAATGCTCCTGCCATCCAGTCGCTGACGCCGGGCATGGTGAAGTCCGGCCGGGTCCTGTTGTGATGGCAAGAAGCCCTGCGCCGCAGGCGAGCAGCCAACTCGTCAATAGGAGTCGTCGGTGTTTGCACACCAGCGGCACAGTTGTTGTCAGGCACGTCCACAAGGACACCAATCGCTACACATACAATCATTTTCATCGAAAGAATCCTTTCTCAAGGGAACGGGGAGAAATGGCAAATCAGGCCACGGCGATGCCTTCGGTCTCTTCCGGCAACAAAAAAAGATCGCTGCCGGCAGCTCGCAGAATCGTCAATGGCTCATGGTCGAGATAGGCTGCCAGGGCCCGGGTCACGAGTCCGTACTGACGTTGGCGCACAACATGGTTCGATCCGTGCTTGTGCAGTTCCATCATGTGATTCCGAAGTGTTACAATGATCTCCTCAAGCGGGCCTCGGGACACGCCCCGACGCAACACCTCACAAAATCGCGCGAGAGCCGAGAGATCACGGGAGCTGTACCAGGCCCGTGCGACCACTGCCCGGGACATGCAATTGACCAATCCGGCCGGACGCGAGTTTGGAAGGTGCTCATGGGCAAAATGAATGGCTGCCCGGTGTTGGTCGAGCAAGGGCATCTCCTCGTACACCGTCCGACGCTTGTAGGACATGGATATCCCGCCCAACATGGCTCGCAGCGTGGCCAATTCATTGGTCCGAACCGTTCCCAGAACACGGCCGAGCGTCATCCGGTCGGCGGCCGTACGCGGATGGTTGCCGTCGATATGGATCATGTTTTCCGGCGATTCGTTGTAAAAGACTCGCATTCGGACGGGCATTTCGGCCTCCAGAATCGCCCAAAGGCGATGCTGACCGTCGATCAATCGGCCCTCGGTGTCGAAGGCGATGCCCTGGTGCGTGCAGGCGAATCGGCCCGCTTTCATGTCGCGGGCCAACTGGGCGATGTTGCCCCCGACGTGCATCGACGCCAAACAGCCGTCGCAACTCGGCCGCCGCCTCTAACTCACCACGGCAGCCCTTTCGTCGTGACTTGGCGCCCATTATGCAGGCCTCCGCCATGGCGCCGTATTGCCTTGCGCCTGCTGCGGCTTACCCGTTACGGCTTCGCGTTTCTCGTAGCCAGAAATCTCGTTGGTGATCTCATCGTTGTCCTTGCGTTTCTTGCACTTCACGCGAATCACCAGCGGCAAATTGTGCAGATCGACCGAGTCGTTCGGCGTCATCACACCGACAGCCCGGCATAGCGATGAGAGTTCCGAGCGGGCGATGGCCACAGCGATGGAACTGGGATTTTCAAGATTGAGCCTCCCCCAAATTTTGCGATTTTTGAACTCGCCTTCGATGATCGTGAAGGCAATTTCCAAGAAGCGACCGGTGCCCGATTTGTTCGGCTTCATCTCCGATTGGGTGATCATCGCCAGATATTTTCCGGCGGGGATCGCCTCGAACGGGGTTGCAGGTTCCACATTGTTTGCATCGAATCCACGTAGATCAGCCATT
>JAEWUR010000346.1 GCA_023397045.1 Planctomycetota bacterium | reverse complement strand
CGTGAAGCGGTAAGGAATGTCGAGCACAACGTAGTTCGACCGCGTCTGGTACAGGGTGAAATCCTTCATTTTCGGCCAGTCGGCCGGCTGCGTGGCCAGCTTCCGCGGCACCAATCGCACGACGGCGCGGATCTTGTAGATGGCCTTTGCCTGCGGCTGGTCGCGATCGGTCGCATAGCCTGTCGAAAGCAGCGTCACTCGGTAGGGTTGATCGGCGTCGCTCGCACTAAGCGTTGTATCGCCCGCGGTATAGGTCACCAGAAACGATTCGGACGTTCCGACCGTCTGCGCCAACGACGTGCCGACGCCGGTCCAATCGTTGCGATGCATTTTCTTCAGCGCGACGGTCATTCCGTTCATGGCGGCCTGCCGCGCCGAAGCCCGGCGATCGGAATTCCGCTGGATCATGCTGGCGGTGCTCATGCTGCGCATGGCCGCATAGGAAAGGCCCAGCGTCAGCGTCAGCAGAAGCAGCACGACCAGCAATGCCATGCCGCGCGGCCGTCGGTTTCGTGTTGGAAATGCGGAATGGTTCATGGATGCGACAGATTGTAGTATAGGGCGGCGGATCCGAAAAACGGAACGGGCTGGGCAGCCGCCGAGTCGGAAGCGACCCAATCGACGCCGGGCATCATTTGCAGTTCGGTCCTGACCCAAACTTGCCGCAGACCGGTCTGCGGTCCGTAGATGCCTTGCACCCACGGCAGGTCCTTCCAGGTGATCGTGCCGGCCTTGTAGGCCGCCCAATCGGCATCGGAGGGACGCAGTCGGACCTCAAAACGCGCACCGCCCCGCATCGTCGACGAGCTGCCGCTGTTGTCGGTCGAACACGCTCGCAACAGCGGACTCAATTCGACAACATTCGTGCTGGTCGACTTTTTAAGACTGCTCAGCGCGGTTCGCCAGGCGGCCTGATTCGACACGTCGGGAACCGTTCCCCCGTTGGTCGGCGCGGTGATTTCGACCAACTGAAGCGGATTGTTCGGATTGGGACAATAGATGATCAATTCGCGGTAGAGCGGCAAGCCCGCCGGATTGGCCGGCGTTCCGCTGCTCGGATGCCAAACAACCAGCGTGTCGGGATAGCGATAGGCGCCGACCGTTTCGGCCACGACGATGCAGCCGGGGAATTGATCGTTCGCGGTCGCCTCGGAAACGCTTTTGGCGATTCGGTCGAGCACGACCCTGGCGTGTTGCGTGGCGATGCCGTATCCCTCGCTATACTCGAAGCCCTGTTGGCTCGTTCGCGCCAGACCGGCCAGGACTCCAACGACCATCATCATGATCGTCATGGCCAACATCAATTCCAACAACGTCATGCCGCGCCGCATGGACAGACGCCGACCTCGGCGTGCATCGCGAAGAAATGCAAGCGTGGATGCGGATCGATCAGTTGATCTGCAACGGTGGGACATAGGCGACGACGCGTCGGATAGTTGCCAAGGTTTTCGTGCCGGATCGGGGATCGACGTCAATAATCCGGACTTCCACGCAACGGTAGTCGCTGGTCAGCCCGGCCGACAATCGAGTCGTCAGGTCGGCGTCGCTGACGTAGTAGACGTCGACCTCCTGCCGCCAGTTGGCCAGGAAGGCCGGGCGGCATTGGAACGCGGCGTTCCGCAGGCTGCCTTCACCGTTGTCGGCGCCCAAGGGAATGCCATAGGGGTCGGTCGGCGGTTGCGAGCGATAGCCGTTGTAGTTGCCGATCTCGGTGAACGACTGGCGCGTGCCGGCCGGCGCCGGTCCGATGGTGGCCGCATACGGATTTCCGCCCAGCGCCACGTAGCGGCATCCGACGGCTTCGTCCATCAATTGTTCAGCCAGGCCGTAAGCGATCGTGGCCCGCATGGCCTGATCGGTGTTTTGCAGCGACGACGTAACGCCCAGCAGCAGCGCGCTTCCGGCAATGGCGGTGATCGTTATCGCGGCCAGGGCCTCGACGAAGGTGAACGCGTTTCGCAGGCGGCGGTTTTTGTCGTGCCCGGCCTGGACGGTTCGCGTCTTCTCACCAGAAATTCGTCTCATCAGCGTTTGCATTCGAGAAAAAAAGACGCGGCGGGGTCCCCTTACCATTTCCCAGCTTCCCCGCCGCGTCACATTTAGCGTCTCTCCCGAAGACGCCATTTCAAGAGAACTATAGGCCGACGGTCGCCCCAGTCAACCAAATCGTGGACAAGCGAGAATCGCCTGCTGTCGCGAATCAACAGCATCCGCGTGGCTGGCGTTGCGTTTTTGCGCGCGCGTTGCGTTTTGGCAACACTCGGACGGGGCGGGCGCCGTGGTCGCGATTGCGTGGCCGTGCCATGCTTTCGTCGGTAAAACATGTCCACGACGAGCGTGGACATGCCACCCAAGACGCGACAGGATTCCGAGACTCGCTCTAATCCGCGGCCCAATCCAGGCCGAAATCGAGCGAAACGGCCGAATGGGTCAGCGCACCGACGCTGATCCGCTCGATGCCCGTCTGCGCGATGCCGCGCACCGTGGAGAGATCGATCCCACCGGACGCTTCGAGTTCGATGGTCGGTTCAACGGCATTGCGGCGACGCACGGCCTCGGACAACTGCGCCGGGGTCATGTTGTCGAGCAAGATGATGTCGGGCAACGCCGGCAAGACCGCGTCGAGTTGTTCGAGCGTATCGACTTCAATCTCGACGATCTTCTGCGAATCGCCGCTGCGCTGTGCAACGAACTGCCGTGCGCGCGAAACCGCCTCGGCCGGCGAGAAGTGATGGCCGGGATCGGCCGAGTGATTTCCCAGAGCCAAGTGATTGTCTTTGATCAGGACGGCTTCGTCCAACCCGCCGCGATGGTTTCGGCCGCCGCCGCACCGGACGGCATATTTTTCGAGCCGCCGCCAACCCGGCGTCGTCTTTCGCGTGTCGTAGATATGCGCGTCGGTGCCTTCAACAGCGTCGACATAACGACGCGTCACCGTGGCCACGCCGGAGAGGCGTCCTAAAAAGTTCAACAGAATTCTCTCCGAAGAAAGAAGTCCGCGAGCAGGTCCCTCGACCGTTCCAACGCGGTCGCCACTTGCGATGGCCTGACCGTCTTCGGCCCGGGGCGTCCATCGCAGATGCGGTTCGACCATCGAGAGGATCATCGGCACGGCCGGCAGCCCGGCGACGATTCCGGAATGTCGAGCGACGACGTCGGCCCTACCTTCGGCATCTTCGGCAACCAACGCTTTGGTCGTCCAGTCGCCCGATTGGCCAAGATCTTCATCTAGCGCCAAGCGAAGGATTGCCCAGCAATCTCGCTGTAGTCGATTGTCCCATGTCGTTTGGCGAAATTCTCTATCCATGGCCACAACATACCATTTTTCAGATGAGAGGGATATGTCAGTGCCCCAAAAAAACAGCCGAAAAAGCACGTTGGAAGTAGCATTTTCGGAATACGAAAGCCTGCGATCGTCATAGCATCATTAACAGCACCACGCCGCCGATCATCGGAACGGCGAACAACACGGAAATCCGAACGAACAGGTTCCATCCACCCAACAATCCTGCGATGGTCGCCTTCGAAATCGAGTTGGCCATCGCCGCAAGAACGATCATTCGCCAACCGTCGGCAAGAACCGTCGGATCGCTCAGCGAGAGCCGAGCGGTGGACAACGTCACCGCGTCCATTTCGGTCAAACCCGAGAAGAAGGCCACGGCATACAGCCCGCGGCTCTTCCAGTAGTACTGCGCCACGGCCAACGCCAGCAGAACCAGGGCGTACATCGCGCCGAATATGATGGCCGACTTCAACTGCGTGGGATTTTTTTGCTCGGGCATCTGCACGACTTGCCGGCGAACGCGCCGCCACAACATCAACGCCGGCACCATCGTCAGGATCATCAGGATCAACACCGGCGCAAACACGCGCAGCAAGAAATCGGTCGACACGACCGAGACGGCCAACAGCACGCGAAGATACGTCACGGTCGATGCAATCAGGATGACGATGGCCGCCGTCTGCGCGCCCGACCGATCGTCCTTCGCAAGTCGGGCATAGCTGACCGTGGTCGCGGTGCTTGAAATCGCGCCGCCGAGAATTCCGCCCAGAAAGATGCCGGCATTCTGACCGAAGAACTTGTAGATGATGTATCCGCCGAGAGTCAAACCCACGATCAATGCCACCATGAGCCACGTCTCGAACGGATTGAGCACGTCGAACGCGCCCGGAGGGTGATCGGGGCCGGCCGCGCGAAGGTGCAACAGTCCCCAGGGACTGTAATTCTTGTTCGGAAGCACCGGCAAGATAATGCAGGTGATCAGGACGAATTGCATGATCGCCCGAAGATCCTGGTCGCCCAGTTTTCGAGCGATGCCGTGCAGCTCGGGCTTGAATTGCAGCAAGACCGCCACGCCGCCTCCGATGGCGACGGCTGCCGACATCGGGCCGATCACCACCAAGGCCCCGACGGCGAACATCAGCAGCATGGCCACGTCGGTCGTCGTGCCCGGCATCTGGAACGACGCCGCATTGCCGTTGCCAGTATGGCTTTTATCTTCCGATCCGTTTCCGTTTTCCCGGCCTGGCCTCGGGCGAATCAGATGCGCGACCAACATCACGGCGACAACCGCCGCCAGTCCTGCCGCGAGGATCCAACTGTCGTGGAAATGGTCGGCCAACACCGCCGAAACGCTGCCCAAGAGCGTGATCAGCGGAAACGTGCGCATTCCGGCCATTCCCTCGGCGGCGTGCTCGCGCTGCAAACCGACCAGGAGGCCAAGCAGAACCGATATGCCCAATTGCTGAAAAACAGGTTCCATCAGCACAATTCTAGCATGGCCGCGGCCCGCAAGCGGCGGCTTCCAAGCGATTGCGGGCGGCAATCGGCCGGGAGAATCAAGAAAAGGCCAGCAATCTGAATCCGCGCTAGACGATCCTGTTCTTCGCGTCGACATGCACGATTTTCGGCTTGAACTGCCGGGCTTCGTCGTCGTTCATCGCCGCGTAGGTGATGATGACGACCTGATCGCCGGTCGCTCCCAAGCGGGCGGCAGGACCGTTGAGCATGATGGTGCCCGAGCCGGCCGGCGCCTCGATCACGTAGGTGACCAGCCGTTCGGCATTCGAAAGGTTCAAGACATGAACCTGTTCGCCCGGCAACATGTCGGCCGCCTCGATCAGATCACGGTCGATCGCAATGCTGCCCTCATAGTGCAATTCCGTGCCGGTCAGCGTGGCGCGGTGGATTTTCGACCTCAACATGAACCGTTGCACTCTCGTTCTCCCTCAGCATCGGCGGCAAACCGGCCTCCTTTTTGCGACCGGCTCCCCGAAACTATTACTATGACACCATTATCGCAGAAATTCAACGGGAAGGAAGCGAAAACACCACCTTCGGGTGGAGTGCTGCTGTAAATTTCCCATCAAATCCGGCGAGTTAGCCAAGCAATTCGGGCTCGATCACCCGCATGTGCCGCCACCGCCCCTGCCAGAATCGGGCGAGATAAATCACCCCCAGCGACGATACCCAGGCGGTGGCGACGAGCCAGCACCAGAACAATCCAAGGTCGAACCAGTAGATTCCGATCCAGGACGCCACCAGCGGCAGGGGCGTGACGAACATGGTCGTCAACAGAATAAAACGGGTGTCGCCCGCTCCCTTGAGCGCGCTGACGAACACCACGTTCGTGGCATCGAACAGGCAGTAGGCTGCCACGAATCGCAACAGCAGGATCGTCGTTGCCCGAAGCTCGGCGAATTGCTCGGGCGATGTGCCCATCGCGTGTCCCCATAGCAACACGTCGGGCAGGAAGACGTAGACGGCCGCCATCACGGCCATGTACAGTTCGGCCATCCACAGGGCCGTCCACGATGCCCTGGCGGCCATCGCGTCATTGTTTTGACCCAATTGTTGTCCGACGATCGTGCTCAGCGCGATGCCCAGGCCGAGCATCGGCATGAAGGCCAGCGTGTTGATGTTGAACGCCAACGTCGTGGCGGCCATGGCCGCCGGTCCGAGGTTGCCGACCAACATGACGAAGAGCGTGAAGCCCAAGATCTCGACCAGCATCTGCAATCCGTTGGGACCGCCGTAGCGCAAGAGACGCCGCATGATCGATCCGCTGAATCGCCGTCCGGTCCACAAATGGTACGTCCGGCGATAGTGCGGCAACATCATCCAAAACGCATAGGCGACCACGCGAAACCAGAGCGAAACGACCGTTGCCCAGGCCGCGCCTTTGATACCCCATTCAGGAAATCCGCAATAGCCGAAGATCCAGAGGTAGTCGAGCACGATGTTCAGCACCGAGGCCGACGTGTCGACGACCATGACGATGCGATTGCGGCCCAGGCCGGTAAAAAATGCCGACATCGCCCCCGCGATGACCTCGGCCCCGGCGCCGAAGGCAACCGTCTGGAAATAGATGGCCTCCAAACCGGCCAACTCGGGCGTATGGCCGGCGAGGCGAAAGATCGCCGGTGCGAACGGGATGCTCAACAAAAACAGCGGAATGCAATAGAAACCGAACCGTGCGCCTTGCCACACGGCAGGGCCAATCCGCTCGGGATGACCGGCGCCGTGATACTGCGCGACGAACGTGTTGACGTAAGTGGCCACGCCCAGCGGAAAACAAACCATCGAAAAATGGAGCAATCCGGCAGGCAGCGCCGCGGCCATCGCGTCGGTCGAATGCCACAGCAAGAACATCCGGTCGGCGAAGTTCATCACCGTCCACGACGCCGTCGAGACGATCAAGGGGATCGCCAGCCGAAGCACATCACGCGCACCGCAAGGACGACTCCACCATCCGGTCGGCGTCTTCGTGCCCGTTTCAAGTTGCGAATCGATCGATTGCTGCATCGTCGGAGGGCAAACAAGAACGTTCCCGTTTACCGTCTTCCCCCTTTCTCTATTCCTCGGTTCCTGGTGCGGGAAAGGAAAGTAGGGTGGGTCGAGCGCAGCGAGCCCCACCGAAGAATCCCACAGAATGTGGTGGGACTCGCTGCGCTCGGCCCACCCTACACCTCATTTCCTTATGTCAACGATGTCGCGAACCGCGTCAACGCAAATAGGGTCCAATCGTGCGCCGCACTTCGGAAACGTCTTTCTCGGTCAACAATTCCACACGAAAATGACACACGCCCCGGCTCCGGAGTTCGGACATTGCCCCTTTCAGGCTCACGGGCTCGGCGTGAAAGACCGTGTTTCGGCATTGGGCATCGGCCAGGACGTGATGCTCGACGCTCCGCCGATCGCGCACCCGCAACTGGTTCGTCCGGCAAGGCCGACCGCAATCGCGGTTGTTGGTTCCCCGCGAAAGCGTCCTGCAAAACATACAATATTCCGTGTGGAACATCGGCGTGTGCCGATGGACCACGATTTCTAGCCGTTCCGGCGATACGCGGCTGGCCAGATCGAGCAGCCGGGTGGCATCGAGGTCGTAGGCCGTCGTGACCCGAGCGGCGCCGCGGTCGCAAAGCCATCGAAACGTCAGGTCGTTGGCGGCATTCAGCGAGAAATCGGCAACCACCGGCAAACCGAGTGAGCGAAAATGGGCCAAGGCCGCCAAATTTCGCGCCAAAATGCCATCCGGCTTGGCGTCGGTCATCCAATCGAACGCACCGGACTCGCCGGGCTTGTGGATGCGCGGCGTCGCGAGCATGATTTTTTGGGTGCCCCGCGACCTTGCCGCGCGAACGATTTCGGCCGCTTCGTTCAGGTCGTTGAGATCCGCCACGATATGCGTTGCGCCGCAGGCCAGCGCCGATTCGATCTGGTCGAACGACCGGCAAAGAATCGCAACCGTTGCACGATTCGTCGCGGTGCCGCTTGCGTCATGCTCGTCGCGTCCCGTGCCTCGCAATGCTCGCACGACGGACGATTCCGCCATTTCTCTGGCAGGAACCTGCGATGCGGCGGCATCGAGGCGTTCGACCAGTTCGCGCCGGAGTTTCCCGAGTACGCTCAGAGGCGCCATCGGCCGGCCTTCGATCGTGGCATCAAGTCGGCGAAGTTCGTAAGCGGTGTTCCCGAGCCGGCCGAACTGCTCGGTCAGCGTTTCGACGGTCAACGGATGTTTTTGGGCCTCGGCCAGCGGTTCGGCCGATTCAAATTCGCAAGGAACTCCGGAATCGGCCGACGCCGTGACGCGCAGCGGCTGTCCGGTTGCAGCCCGAATCGCGATGTCCACCGGCCGCCGTCGCTGCGGCCGATCGCCGGCGAACGGCTTTCGCAGTCGGCGCGTCGCCCGAGGATCGTCGGTCTTCCAGATCCGCTGCCCGAGCGAAATCTGTCCGAAATCGATCGCATCGTGACGGAAGGCCAACTCGACCAGACCTTCGTCGACGTCCGTGGTAATCGAC
>JAEWUR010000285.1 GCA_023397045.1 Planctomycetota bacterium | reverse complement strand
GCGTAGAGGTCCAAATGCCCGCGACAGACCACTTCGAGGCCGTCGTGCAGATCGAATCGCAATCGCGAGGCGACGCCGCGCCACATGACGGCGCGCAGTTGCGCGCGATCGTCCTTGAGCGTCAGATAGCAATGGCCCGACTGCGGACGGGCGAAGTTCGAGACTTCGCCGGCCACCCAGACCTCGGGAAACGCCGCCTCGATCAGGTCTTTGATCTGGCTGCTGAGTTCCCAGACGGTCAGCGGGCGATGCGGAGACGATTCCGACGTGGACATGGGGGGCGGGGATTTAGGGATTTTGAGATTTGGGGATTTTAAGATTTCTACTGAACGGCAATGGCGGCGACTTCGCGGAGTTGCGCGTGGAGTTCGGGCGTCGATGCGGCGAGGAAATGGGGATCGTCGACGGAAAACGCTTCGCCCGAGGTCGAGGTGATCGCGCCTCCGGCCTCGCGAAGGATCAACACGCCGGCCGCGACGTCCCAACTGTGCGTCGAGTAGGACCAATAGACGTCGTAGTGACCGGCGGCCATATAGCACAAGTTCAGCGCCGAGGAACCGGTGCGTCGGATGCCATGACATCGGCCCATCATCTCTAAGAACAACAGCACGTCGGGCGACTCGCGATGGACGGAATAGGGGAAGCCGACGACGGCCAGTGCGTCGGTCATCTCGGTGACGCGGCTGGCGTGGATCGGCCGTCCGTTGACATGGGCTCCACCGCCGAGTGCGGCCGTGAAACATTCGTCGCGCGTCGGATCGTACACCGCGCCGACCAGAAGCTCGCCGTTTCGTTCGAGCGCCAACGACACGCAATAGTGCGGCACGCCGTGAACGAAATTGGTCGTTCCGTCCAACGGATCGACGATCCATCGATATTCGGCCCGCGCGTCGGCTTCTGCACCGGGGTGGCTTTCCTCGCCCAGCAATGAGTGCTCGGGAAACGCGCCGAGGACAATCTTTCGGACGGCTTCTTGCGAGGCCAGATCGGCCTGGGTGACCATGTCGGCAGGCCCTTTCATCTGGACGTCGAAACGCCCGACCCACTGCTGAATCTGTCGTCCGCCCTCGCGCACCGCCTCTTCGCAAACCCTTAGATAGTCGTTCATTGTGCCTGCAACCCGATTTTATTGCCCGTACATCGTGGATCGAAACCGATGTCAAACCACCCCTGGATTCCGGTTATTCCGAATGCCCTGCCGCGTCGCGAACCTAGGCAAGATCACCCCCTAGATCGGGTCAACCCCAAGGAGGCATTGGCCGGTCTTGGGTGTGATATTTCTTGGGAGAACTATAGACATCCTTTTGAAAACTGGTATGATCAGGGTCGTTGGCCTCTTCTCTGTTCCGGCCCCGTCGTTTCGCTTCGCCGCGAGCGGCGGGGTTTTTTTATTGCCACACAGAACGCCTTCCGCGCGGCTCGCATCATCGCATCTTCCGGTCGCGGAGCATCTGCCGGATCTGGCGGTGCGTCTCGGTCCACGACAGTTCGACGTGCGGCAGGTGGACCAGCGGATCGAAGGCATCGTCATCGTCCTTGTCCGATTGCCATTGGATGCGTTCCATCTCTTGTTCGAGCGATTCGAGCCAATTCGGCAATTCGAAACCGGCGCCGGGCGGCTGCCGCGTGAACTCATCGATTTGATCTTCGAGTTGGTGCAACTTGTGCCGAGGCGATCCGTTGCGAATTTCTTCGACGGCGGGACGCAACAGCGCGCAGAGCTGATCGATTTCCAACGGCCTGACGAATCGCTCGCCGAGCCGCTCGGCGATGCTGGGTAATTGCATTCCGTATTTCTTACAGAGACGCTGGAACCGCTTGATGTGTTCGTCGGCGATCGGCGCGGTCCGCTCGGCGACGGCCTGACGCCACAGATCGGCCGCGTCTTCGCGTCCGCGGCGCACGAGGACTTCGTGGGCGAGCACCACCGGGCGGAGGTTCCACGCCAGTCGATCGTAGTTGGCCTGCAATCGCAGGAAGTCGAGAAGCGTGTAGAGCATTTCGCCGCGATCGGATTGCGTCGTGATGCTGTTGTAGTCGACGTACTCGCCGTAGTTCTCGACGACGGCCTCGATGGCGATTCCGAGCCAATAGGCGGCCTCGTCGCGCGGCAGGACGCTGTCGATTTCGTTCAGCAGACGATACTGTTCATCGGGATCGGGATCTTCGATCAACGTTTCGAGGTATTCCTGCACGCCCTGGTGCAGGATTCCGCGAAGATTGCCCAAGTTCATGAAGCGTTGCGTGAACAGGTCGCCGCCGTAGCGCTCGATGAACTCTTTGAGCCGTTCCCATCGCCGCGAATCGCCGACCGATTCGAGGATCGAGAGCCGCACGCCCTGGCTATGCACGAGCCAATAGCGCAGGAGGACTTCGGTGATCTGTTCGAGGCTATCCATCAGCCGCGAATCGGCGGCTTTCTTCTTCGTGACGTCCCACCGGGACGACGACGCCACGAGGCATTGCGTGATCCCTTTGCAGCCGATCTCGAAGACGCGGTCGAACTCGGTGATGGCGCCCGCTCCGACGGGATGTCCGATCTCCATGGTCTGCGCGGTCTCCAGCAGTTGGCACGTCTCGACCAGCAGCCCGAGCCGCGGCAGGTAGTCCAGCAATCGCCGCAACACGTATTGCAGATTGCGCGAGGCCACGATCCGTTGCGGCGACCCGCCCCGACCGAGCGCCACATAGAGCAACGGCTGCTCGCGGAGCGATTCGAGCAGGTCGGGGACGTCGCGCCGGACGCGATCGACGTCGCCCCGCAACACGGCGGCCAACACGCTGTCGGCGTGGCGTTCCCAGGGTTTCATTTCGGTCGTCTCGGGCGGGCGGACCATCGACGCGCGGATCATCCGCACGGCGTCGCCCGTCTCGACGCACGCATCGATGATCTCTTCGAGCAGCGCCTCTTTGACGCTGCGTCGCTGGTCGTATTCCACCAGCGATTCGTGCGTGCCGCGCGGCGGCGGAATGCGATGCCGATGGACCGAGACCATCAATTCCTGCAACCGATCGCGATTTTCGGTCGCCTGTTGGAGCCAGCCGGCCAGCACGTCGTCGCTATCGGCGATGGCCTCGCCCATGGCGGCCGTCGCGCCGAGTTTCCAAAGCTGGGCCACGGTAACCAGGAAACTCAGCCGATTGACGATCCGTTCGCCCTCGCCGACCAATTCGAAGTCGGTCGCGTTCTCGCCGCCCTCGAACATATCGCTTTCGATCCCGTCGTCGGTGCTGTCGCGATAGGTCACATGCTCGTAGGCCGCGCCGAACAGGTTGTCTTCCTCGTCTTCTTCCTCGTATTCTTCTTCCTCGTCGGCCGACGGTCCGCCGAGCGCCTGGGCGCTCATGTCGAAGCTGGGAACTTCCCAATAATCCTCGGCGTTGGCTTCGAGGTAGTCGAGGAACTTGCAGGCCAACGGCCAGCGGTCGGCGCGCCGCTCGGGCGGGGGCGTCTCGGGCTGCGTCGCGTCGTTTTTCGAATCGCGCCGCCAGAGGTCTTCCATCCACAGCAGCGCGAGATCGTGAAACGAGTAGTCTTCCTCGACCAGCGGGATTTCTTCGGCCTGGCTCAACCATTGCACCAGCAGGGCCATGGCGGCGATGGGATCGCAGCGGTCCAGCAGCGTTTCGATCACCAGGGCGTAGGATTTCGGCGAGCGGAACTGCTCGACGTGCTGACGCCAGAAGGCGAGGTTGCCGGCCTCGGCGCCGCCTTCGTGCCAGGCTCGAAGCGCGGCGGCCACGTGCTGGGCCGATTCCAGCACCGCATGGCCTGAAATGCCCTCGATCGAGTCGAGTTGTCCGGCGGCGAACTTATCCCACCAGCGTGCGAGCGATTCGAGCCCTGTCGACAGGGTTTCGCCCAACTCCGTTTCACCGCTTGCGGCCGCGGCGCGCGAAATCCGGACGTAGAGCATGAAGATATCGCTGATCATGTCGAGCAGGTCGTCGACGCGGTGGTCGTGGACGCTGTTTTCGATGGCCGGGAAAAGGCTGAATTGGCCGTTGAATCCGAGGATGTTCCACGGATCGACCATCGCGCCGCACTCGATGGCCGAGTAGAGGAGTTTTTCGATGGCGGGCAGTTCGGCGGCGGCATCGGCGAGATGGCCGCGATCGGTGGCCAGGTGGGCAGCCGACAGCCGGCATCGCATTTTGCAGGTCATTCGCGCCGAGGCGACGGGCACGACGGCCGCCTCGCGTTGCGCGGCCTCGGTATAGCCGATGGCCGCCATCAACTGGGCGATGTGAACGTGTTGGAGTTGCCGTGCGCGTCGCTGGGCCAGGAAATGGTTGAAATGCTGCCTCGCGCCGCCGAACGGTTG
>JAEWUR010000280.1 GCA_023397045.1 Planctomycetota bacterium | reverse complement strand
ACGACCGCCAATTGCATGCACTGTTCCTGAAACAGCGGAACGCCCAACGTCTTGGCCAACACGCCGCGAATCGCCTCGTTCGGATACGTCGGCGCCTCATCGCCCTGGCGTCGCCGAAGGTACGGATGGACCATTTGACCCTGAATGGGACCGGGCCGAACGATGGCCACCTCGATCACCAGGTCGTAGTAGCAACGCGGCTTGAGCCGGGGCAACATCGACATCTGCGCACGGCTCTCGATCTGAAAGACGCCCATCGTGTCGGCCCGGCAGATCATGTCATAGACCTGCCGATCGCCCTCGGGAATCGTGGCGAGCGTCAACGTTTTGCCTGCATGCCGTTCGACGAGGTCGAAACACTTTCGGATGGCCGTCAACATGCCCAGGGCTAGACAATCGATTTTCAGGATGCCGAGGTCGTCGAGGTCGTCTTTGTTCCATTGAACGACCGTCCGGCCGTCCATCGCGGCGTTTTCGATCGGCACAAGTTCATCGAGCGGCCCTCGCGTAATAACCATGCCGCCGACGTGTTGCGAGAGGTGGCGAGGAAAACCGATCAACTCCTGAACGAGAAACACGAACTGCCGCCCAATGTCGGAGTTCAGTTCGAGCCCGGCCTCACGGCATCGCCCCACAAAATCGTCGGAGACGCGATGATAGTCGGCGTTTTTTGCCAGGCGATCGACGAGGTCTTGCGAAAAGCCCAGCGCCTTGCCGACGTCGCGGATGGCCGAGCGCGGCCGATAGGTGATCGTCACGGCGGCAATGCCTGCATGATCCCGGCCATATTTTTGGTAGAGATACTGCAACACCTCCTCGCGCCGTTCATGCTCGAAGTCGACGTCGATGTCCGGCGCCTCGTCGCGCTCGCGACTGATGAATCGTTCGAAGAGCATGTCGACCCGTTCGGGATCGACGGCCGTGATGCCCAGGCAATAGCAGACGGCCGAATTGGCCGCCGAACCGCGCCCCTGGCACAAGATGCCTCGGCTTCGGGCGAAACGGACAAGGTCCCAAACGGTCAAAAAATAGGGCTCGTAGCGCAGCTCTTCGATCAGCGTCAGTTCGTGCTCCAACAGACGCCGCACTTGTTCCGGAAGGCCGTTGGGATAGCGCCGGCAGGCTCCCTCGGCCGTGAGCGTCCGTAAGTATTGCATCGGCGTTATGCCGGCCGGCGCCAGTTCTTCGGGATACTCATATCGAAGCTCGTCGAGCGAAAAAGTGCACTGATCGGCGATGTCGACCGTGCGGCGAATCGCCTCGGGAACGTCGGCGAAGACGCGCGCGATTTCGTTCAAGGGGCGAAGATGCCGCTGGGCGTTTGGCAACAGCAACCGGCCGGCCTGGGCCACGGTCGTGTGATGTCGGACGGCCGTCAACACGTCATGTAGGACCTTTCTCGCGGGAATGTGGAACAAGACGTTGCCGGCCGCCACCAAGGGCAGACTTGTTTTCTGCGACAGATCTTGAAGCCACCCGAGGCGGCGACCATCATGCGGGCCTTGGTGCAACTGGGCCAGCAGATGGCACGACGCTCCGAATACCTCCCGGTAAGCGTGCAGATTCTCCACGGCAATTTGTTCACACGAGGACGGCGGCACGACGCCGGCCAACAAATCGGACGCATGCCCGGCAAGATCCTCAAAACGGATCAGACACTCGCCTTTGGCGGCTCGGCGACGGCCAAGCGTAATCAGCCGGCTCAAATGGCCGTAGCCGCGCCGATTTTTCGCCCAAAGAACAACGGGCGGAGCATCCTGAGGGCGAATCTCCGCGCCGACGATGAGTTTGAGCGAACATTCCTTGGCGGCCGTGTTCGCTCGGACCACGCCGGCCAGGCTGTCGGCGTCGGTCACACCCAAGGCCGAATAGCCAAGCTCGGCCGCCCGCGTCACCAACTCGTCGGGATGCGAAGCCGCTTCGAGGAACGAAAAATTCGTCAGGCAATGTAACTCGGCATATCTCATGGCGGCAGGGCCGCCGACCAATGCGAGCTACCGCTCGGCTGGCTCTGCCCCGCTCCCGTTGGTCGCTGGACTTCGTTAAACACTCTACGATCTTCGGAGGCAATAATATAAAAACCAGTTGCTCGATTCCCCTATCACACAATACTTCCATGCACGAACCACCGCCCGTCTTGCAGACGCCGAAAAAGCCAAAACCGCCGCCCTTCGGTCGTCTCGACGTGGAAATAGTCGCGCCGGGCACACGGCCCTCGCCACCATCCGCTTTCCAATCGTTCCGGCCCACGAGCTTCAAGCACGTCGTATCGCCGGTTGTCGCAAAAAAACACCGACGGCGGACCGTCCGGCGCTACGGCGATGACTTCGACCGCTTTCGGCTGTGGGAACAAGCAGGTCGGCCGATCCAACGGAAAGGCCGATCCGCCATCGCTCGGCGCCGAAGCACAAACCTCGGTTGCGGGAACGTACTCGAACGCCCATTCCGGAATGGCCTCGGGCAGAAGCCGCGGACGAACGACGGCCTGTTGCCCCAGGCGGCTGCTCATGCGGTCGAGGAGCAAGGACAACTGCAAAGCGGAATCCCGTGAACGGTCATCGAACAAATCTTGTTGCGGTCGCTCCAAACGGCTGTTCTCCAAAGCCTCCAAACGAATGCACGACAGCGGCGCGTCGAACCGAAGCTGCTCCAGCTTCAATCGCAGCAAGTCGCCTAGATGCCGAGCGTCGGCCACCGCTCGACAAAGCCGAACCGAAATGTCATGCCTTGACTTCTGTTCCGTCAGAAAAACGCATTGCAGGCAGCGCGTTCCCATTTGCCGTTCCAACAACAGCCCGGCCAACCGCTGGAGTAAGATCGACAACCAATATTCGATCATCTCGGGCTGTCGGACGCCGTACTCGAAATCATGCTCGACCTGAAACGACGGAACGGGACGGCAAGAGACGATCAACTCGGGCTGCCGCCCGGTCAGTTGGGCAAGACGGCGATTCAATTGGTCGCCAAACCGGGCAGCAAGCTGCGAACGGTCGAGATCGAAAATTTGGCCGATCGCGCCAATGCCCAACCGATGCAGTTTCTGGAGCGATTTGTCGTCGAGCCGCAATCCCTCGACCGGCACGTCGCGCAACGGATCGAGCGATCCCACGGGAAGAATGCACGGCTGCGCAGGGCACGCCAAAAAATGTGCCGCAGCCCAGGCCG
>JAEWUR010000228.1 GCA_023397045.1 Planctomycetota bacterium | reverse complement strand
TTGTCCAAAAAGCTCCATCGGGACGACGGCGCCGAGATGCAGATCGAGCGTTGGCTGATTGATGCCAACTGGGGCGTTTCGACGGATGTCGTCTACCAATTCTGCCGGCAGTCGGCCCATTCGGCTGTCCTGCTACCCAGTCACGGCCGGTTCGTTGGCGCTTCGAGCGTTCCATTCTCCGAATACAAGCGGAAACTCGGCGATCGCGTCGGCCACAACTGGCGGATCCCCAATGTCCAGGGCAAACGGGCCGTTCGCCACGTGGTCTTCGACACCAACTACTGGAAGACGTTCTGCCATGCCCGGTTGGCGGTGGCCATGGGCGACAAGGGATGTCTTTCACTGTTCGGCGACAACCCGGTGCAGCACAGGCTCTTTGCCGAACATATCACGGCCGAATACCGTGTGAAGACGGCAGGCCGCGGCCGAACCGTCGACGAATGGAAACTCCGTCCCGAAGCCACGGAAAACCACTGGCTCGATTGTCTCGTCGGTTGCGCCGTAGGGGCGTCGATCCAGGGCGTCACCCTATTCGGGACCGGCCAGGCTGTGGCGCCGAAGCGACCACGAATGAGATTATCCGATCTGCAAAGGAGACGCCGCTAGATGAGCAATGAACCCAACAAGTCTGAGATGAAGTTCCAGAGCCTAGAGTGTCCAAAATGCGGTTGCCGTCACATGTACACCATCGAGACGAAGAGCACGCCACACCGGATCATCCGCACCCGCCAATGTCGACACTGTGGCCGCCGGATGAAGACCTACGAACAGTTCTCGGGATATGCAGTCGGATTTGAGAAATCGTCGAACGAGATGGCATCTACTTCGATTGGTGGTGTCGGTATGCCAGTACTGGGAAAACATAATTAACAGCGGCCATTTTATGCCAAAAAAACCTTTCTGCGTAAAGTCATGATCGCTATAACGTGCGAATGACAACTGGACGGGGCGACATTGCCGACTGATCCCCGGCAATGAAACCAGCGCAAATAAACGGCATCGTGGTGCCACGACATCGCGATGCCGTTTTGTTTGCGCTCGCCCAGACCAGTCGTTGAGATAAAGGATATTGCCATGGCTGACACGTTGACCGACCAAATCCTCGAAAACGCAAAGGCACCTGCCAAGGCATCCGGCGATTCGGGAAGTATGGAGCAACACCCGCTGCCCGATCAGATCGCCGTGGACCGGTATCTGGAAAGTAAGAAGGCGGCACGTGGCAAAGGGCTCGGCATCGGCATGAAGAAGTTGGTGCCGCCTGGGGCAGACTGACAAGAGAGCAGATCACACTATGTTCGGTTGGTTGAAAAATGTTCATAGCGATCAGGTGGAGCGGCGCAAACTGAGTTTGCTGCACGCACCGCTCCGCATTCGCAGTCGCTACGATGCCGCGGCCACAACCGACGAAAACCGCCGGCATTGGGCGAATGCCGATTTCTTGTCGGCCAATGCCGCCAACAACCCCCACGTCCGCCGAACGCTCCGCAGCCGGGCCCGGTATGAAGTGGCCAACAATTCCTACGCACGCGGAATCATCTTGACGTTGGCCAACGACTGCGTCGGCACCGGTCCCCGGCTTCAAATGCTCACCGGGAAGGATGCGGTCAATCGCCTTGTCGAAAAAGAGTTTTTACGATGGGCCGAAGCCATTAGCCTACCTGACAAACTCCGCACCATGCGAATGGCCCGCGCCGAGTCGGGCGAGGCGTTTTGCATGTTCGTGGCCAATCCGAAAGTGGATTCAGCGGTGAAACTTGATCTGCGCGTGATTGAGGCCGACCAGATTGCCACACCAAGCCTGATTCGTTGGTTCACCAGCGCCGTCGATGGCATCGCCTTCGACGCGTTCGGTAATCCGATTGAATACCACGTCCTTAAAAACCATCCGGGCGAGGGTTTTTCCCGGTTGTCGCTCGACTTCGATCGCATCCCGGCCGCGGCGATGGTGCATTATTTCCGCACCGATCGGCCAGGCCAGAACAGGGGCGTTCCCGAGATCACGCCGGCCTTGCCGCTCTTTGCACAACTGCGTCGCTATACGTTGGCCGTGCTGGCCGCGGCCGAGACGGCAGCCGACTTCGCGGCGGTGTTGTATACGGACGCACCGGCCAACGGCGAGGCCGATCCGGTCGAGCCGATGGACCTGGTGGAACTCGAGCGCCGCATGGCCACTGTGCTGCCGGGAGGATGGCGACTCGGCCAGGTGCAAGCTCAGCAACCAACGACAACATACAGTGAATTTAAGAAAGAAATCCTGAATGAAATCTGCCGCT
Organism: Planctomycetota bacterium; assembly: GCA_023397045.1. GTDB lineage: Bacteria > Planctomycetota > Planctomycetia > Pirellulales > Thermoguttaceae > JAEWUR01. Next base: position 2,652 of record JAEWUR010000228.1, on the reverse strand, counting down.
GCATCAACATGCCTTTCAATGTCGCATGTGGCAATTCGTCGGGGTACAACTATGCCAGCGGGCGGCTCGATCACCAGACCTACTACAAATCGATCCGCGTCGACCAGATGCAAATGGGCGCGACGATCCTCGATCGCGTGTTTCGCGCGTGGCTGGACGAGGCGATTCTGATCAGCGGCTTTTTGCCGCTCTGGTTACGGACCTCTAACTTCCGCGATCTTTCGCACCAGTGGTTTTGGGACGGTCAGGAGCACGTAGACCCGGCCAAAGAAGCCAACGCCCAGGCCATGCGGCTCTCGAACCACACGACCACTTTGGCCTACGAGTACGCCCGGCAAGGTCGCGATTGGGAAAGCGAACTGCGCCAGCGGGCGAAAGAGGTCGCACTGATGAACAAGTTGGGCCTGTTCGTTGCCCAAACTCAACCGACACCGGTTTCTGAAACGGACGATAAAGAACCTTCCACTGAAGACGAGGAGAACGAAAAAGATGCCGCTTCCGATTCGTAACATTGACGAGACGCACGATCAGTTCATGGCCCGTTGCATGGCCGACGCTATGTTAATCCAGGAGTTTCCCGACACGACCCAGCGTCGGGCCGTCTGCGAGCGACAATCGAAGTTGCAGGCCGGCGGGTTGCTTAACTTGGTGAGCGAGCCCGGCGCGATCACGATCGAGGCCGCGGCGGACGGTGAACCGCCGGCCGACGGCAAGCCGAAGCTGCCGAAGTTTTCGATGGTCGCCTATACCGGCGGCGTGATGCGGATCGCCGGATGGCGATGGCCGTTGGTCGTAGACCTCGCCGGACTGAGTATCCCCTCCCAAAATCGTCCGATCCGCTTCGGGCATGATATGCAGAGCGGCGTCGGTCATACGGATACGATCCGGATCGAGGACGGCAAGTTGCTGGCCAACGGCGTCGTCTCGCGCGATACGGTCGCGGCACGGGAGATCGTCACCTCGGCGCGCAATGGTTTCCCCTGGCAGGCGTCGATCGGCGCCGGCGTGGACGAGTATGAGTTCATTAAGCCCGACCAAAAGGTGTTGGTCAACGGCCGCGAGTTCTTGGGCCCGCTGAACGTGGTCCGCAAATCGACGCTCGGTGAGATCAGCTTCGTCGACCTCGGCGCCGACGGCCAGACCAGCGCGAGCGTGGCGGCATTGGCTACCCCACTGAAAGAGGAGAATTCTGAGATGCGAGACAGTATATATATGGGCGCTGGTGCGCCGGGCAATCCCCCTGCTTCCGGGGAGGCTGCGGGGGTTCAGGCTGCCGGCACGCCGGCGTCGGGCCAGCCCACCGATAACCCCGTCCAGAAAATGCGGGCGGAGGCGGCGGCCGAAAGCGCTCGGATCGCCGCGATGCGTCGGCTCTGCGACGGCAAGCATCCGGACATCGAGGCCCGGGCGATCCGTGAAGGTTGGGACACCTTGCGCTGCGAACTGGAGATCCTGCGCGACGGTCGCCCGAAGGCACCGGCGGGACACGTTCACCAGAGCAACACCGTCAATGGCACGATTCTCGAAGCGGCGTGCCTGCTGACCGCGAAGCTCGATCACGTCGAGAACCTCTATGACGAGCAAGCGCTCGAGGCGGCCTCCAAACGATTCCGCGGCGGGATCGGTTTGCAGGAGTTGATCCTCGAGGCGGCCTGGGCCAACGGCTACACGGGCCGTAGCTTCCGCGACAGCCGCTCGATCATGCGGTTCGCGTTCAAGCCGGAACTGGAGGCCGGATTCTCGACGGTCGATATCGGCGGCATTCTTTCCAATGTGGCCAACAAGTTTTTGTTGGAAGGTTTTTTTGCGGTCGAGCGGACCTGGCGCAATATCTGCGCGGTACGCAATGTTTCGGATTTCAAGACGGTGACCTCGTATCGCCTCATCGGCAAAGACCAGTATGAACAGGTCCCGCCGGGCGGAGAGCTGAAGCACGGTACGCTGGGCAACGAAACGTATACGAACAAGGCCGACACCTACGGTCTCTTGTTGGCGATCGATCGCCGCGACATCATCAACGATGATCTCGGTGCGATCACCACGGTGCCCCGAAAGCTCGGCCGCGGGTCGGGTTTGAAGATCAACGACGTGTTTTGGGCGACGTTCATGAAGAACTCGACGTTCTTCACGGCCGACAACAAGAACTACCTGACGGGCGCCGACACCGCGCTGACCATCGACGGGTTGACCAAAGCGGAGGTCGCCTTCATGGATCTCACGGACAGCGACGGCAAGCCGATCGGCATCATGCCGTCGATCTTGTTGGTGCCGACCTCGCTCAGTGCGATGGCCACGCAGCTCTACAAGTCGATCGAGCTTCGCGACACCACCTCCAGCACGAAGTATCCGATCGCCAACCCGCACCAGGGCAAGTTCCGGGCCGAAGTGAGCCGCTACCTGACCAACAGCCGCTACACCGGCTACTCCAGCAAGGCTTGGTACCTGCTGGCCGATCCGAGCGACGTGCCGGTCATCGAAGTAGCGTTCCTCAACGGCCAAGAGTCGCCGACGATCGAGACGGCCGAGGCCGATTTCTCCGTGCTCGGCGTGCAGCTTCGCGGTTTTCATGATTTTGGCGTAAATAACCAAGATGTGAAGGCTGGGGTGAAATCAAAAGGCGAGGTATGACGCTTAGGGATTGGGGATTAGAGC
>JAEWUR010000050.1 GCA_023397045.1 Planctomycetota bacterium | reverse complement strand
CCTCCAACAGAACGTCGTCACCTACGGCGTCGTCGTCGATGTCGACAACACCGAAGGCAAACTGCTTCCCTACATGACCGCCAAGCTGCAATTCGCCGTCGCCTCGCGATCCGACGTGTTGTGCGTTCCAAACCAGGCCTTGCGTTGGCAGCCCACCTGGGAACAAATCACGCCCTCGGCCCGGCTCGACCTGAAACGGCCGTCGACCGCCAACGTCCAAGCCGCCGACGGCGTCTCCGGCGAAGAACCCCGCATCCAACTCAAATCGCCCGCCGTTTGGGTCGTCGCCGACGACGGTTTGGTCCGCCCCATCGAAGTCAAAACCGGCCTGACCGACGGCATGATGACCGAGATCGTCTCGGGCCGACTTGAGCCCGGCGATCCCGTCGTCGTCCACGAAGTCCGCGAAGCCAAACCCGATTTCGTCTCCAGCTTCATTTCCCACGTGACGGAAAAGGACGAGTAACGCCCTATGGCTCTGATCGAACTCCACCATATCGATAAGACCTATCACCTCGGCGACGTCGACCTCCCCGTCCTCAAGGACGTCTCGCTGTCGATCGAACGCGGCGAGTTCGTCGCGCTGATGGGCGCCTCCGGGTCCGGAAAAACCACCTTGATGAACCTGTTGGGATGCCTCGATCGCCCCTCGTCGGGCAGCTACCGCTTCGACGACGTCGAAGTCACCCAACTCGACCCCGCCCAACTCGCCCAACTCCGCGCCGGCCGCATCGGGTTCGTCTTCCAAAGCTTCAACCTGCTCCCCAGGGCCACGGCGCTCGAAAACGTCCGCATGCCCACCGCCTATTCGACCGAGTCGATCACCTCGGGCCATGTCGCCTCCCGCAGCCGACGCCTGCTCGAAACCGTCGGACTGGCGTCCCGCGTCGATCACTCGCCCGCCAAACTCTCCGGTGGCGAACAGCAACGCGTCGCCATCGCGCGCTCGTTGATCAACCAGCCGATCGTCCTGCTGGCCGACGAACCCACCGGCAATCTCGACTCGCGCACCGGCAAGGAAATTCTCGACATCTTCCGCGATCTAAACGTCGAAAAAGGGATCACCATCCTCCTGGTCACCCACGACGCCGACGTCGCGCGACACGCCGATCGCGTCATCCGCATCGTCGACGGCTGCATTGTCGAAGATTCCCGACCGACGGCCGCGCCGGTCGCCTCCATAGCGCCGCAATCGCCCCCCGTACCGCCGTCGCCCGCGCCCTCCAACGCTGCAAAACACGGCCGAAAGCGAAACGGCCTGCGCCTGGCCGTCGATGCCACTCGGATCGCGCTGCAAGCCCTGCATCGCAACGTCATGCGCACCGCGCTGACCATGCTCGGCGTGATCATCGGCGTGGCGGCCGTGATCGCCATGATGGAAATCAGCAGCGGCGCGTCGGTCGCCATCCAAGTTACCGTGACGAACATGGGCGCCAACACATTGCTCGTTTTGCCCGGCGGACCGCAACGCGGCAGCGGAACCCTCGGCATGAAAACCGAGACCCTGACGCCCGAGGACGCCGACGCCATCGCCAAGGAATGCCCTAGCGTCGTTTGCACCGCGCCGATCGTCGACGGCGATGGTCAGGTCGTCTACGGCAATCGCAGTTGGATCCCCAACGAGTTGACCGGCAGCACCGTCGATTTCCTCAAAGCCCGCAACTGGGACGACCTCGACCTCGGCCGCGTGTTCACCGATCGCGAAATCCTTAGCGCCAGCAAGGTCTGCCTCATCGGCAAGACCCTCGTGCGCGAGCTGTTCGGCTCGCGCAACCCCATCGGCGAGGAAATCCGCGTCCACAACGTCCCCTTCACCGTCATCGGCGTCCTCAGCCGCAAAGGCGCCAACCTACTCGGCATCGACCAGGACGACATCCTGCTCGCCCCTTGGTCCACCGTGAAATATCGCATCAGCGGCGGAGACATTTCCGGACCGCCCATCCGCGACTCGCTCCATTCTCTGCCAGGCATTCCGCTCGCCCAGCGTTTGCCCGGCGCCGAACGCGGACTGAGGACCGAGAGCATCCACGCCATCATGGTCAAAGCCGCCTCGCCCGACGTCGTTCCCAAGGCCATCCAAGAATTGACCCATCTGTTGCACGACCGGCACCATCTCGCCCAGGGCGAAACCGACTTCCGCATCTACGACATGGCCGAGGTGTCCAATGCCCTGAAAAAAACGATCCGAATGCTCTCCGGCCTCGGACTGTCAATCGCCGCGGTCTCCTTGCTCGTCGGCGGCGTCGGCATTATGAATATCATGTTGGTCTCGGTCACCGAGCGAACCCGCGAGATCGGGTTGCGCATGGCCGTCGGCGCCGATGCCAAAGACATCCTGCGCCAATTTTTGATCGAAGCGGTGGTGCTCTGCATGGTCGGCGGATTCATCGGCATCGTGGCCGGCCGGGCGGCGTCGTGGTTCGCCGGAGCCGTCATGGGATGGCCAACCCACGCATCGCCCAGCGCCGCCGCCGTCGCCGTCGCCGTTTCCGTTGCCGTCGGCGTCACCTTTGGTTATTACCCCGCCTGGCGCGCGTCACGACTCAACCCCATCGACGCGCTACGCTACGAATAGTTTTTTGGATGCTACAACTTGAAAGGAGTCACGCCAATGGCACACTGGGCATTGGTCGGTCCCGATGACGGTGGACACTTGCTCGCTATGGGTCCACTCGGCAAGGAACTCGTCGATCGCGGCCATCGCGTTACCATGCTAGCACGTGACAAGGCCGCGCCGCTCGCCGAACAGTTCCACCTCGAATTCCATCCCTGGGATGCCGACGGTGTCCCTTGGCCGTCCCATTTCTTCCAGTGGCTCGCCTTTCGCGCCGTCGGGCTTGGCGGATTGATCGCCGACCGTGAATGGCTCCAGTGGCAGAACGAAGTGACGCTGCAACGGCTGCCGCCCGTCGCCAAACAACTCGGCATCGACGGCGTTCTGTTCGATCATGTACTGGCCGCCGGCGGAACCGTGGCCGAACATCTGGGCATGCCCTTCGTCTCGGTTTGCACGGCGCTGCCCTGGAACGAAGAACCGCGAGTCCCGCCCGCCTTCACCTCATGGCCCTTTGTCGATAACCATGCCGCCGAACGGCGAAATCGACTGGGTTACGCCGGATTGCGCTGGTATGTCCAGCCGCTGCTGCGCCGCATCAATCGCTACCGCCGGAAATGGAAGCTGCCGCGTTTCTCGCACATCGACGACGCCCTCTCGCCGATCGCGCAAATCTCGCAACTGTGCCCCGAATACGACTTCCCGCATCAAACACTCTCCGACGCGTTCCACTACGTCGGATCGTTGACCGCCGACCGAATCGTCAAAAACGAATTCCCCTTCTCCTGGGATCGCCTCGACGGCCGGCCGTTGATTTTCGCCTCGCTCGGCACCGTCCGTGACACACGCAACCGATCGGCATTCCGGAAAATCCTGGCCGCGTGCGACGGCCTCGACGCGCAATTGGTCCTTGCACTCGGCAACACCGACGAAGAAGATTCGCCCATGGGCGAACTCGGCCCAATCCCCGGCAACGCGATCGTCGTCGATTTCGCGCCCCAACTGAAGCTGCTCGATCGAGCCTCGCTCTTGATCACGCATGGCGGAGTCAACACCGTGCTCGAAGCCGCGTCGCGTGGACTGCCCGTGCTGGCTCTGCCCCGCGCCTGCGACCAACTCGGAATGGCCGCGCGAATCCAGCGAGCGGGCGTCGGCTCGATCCTCCCGTTCCAACGATCCAAACCGGACCAGATACGCCGCGCCATCGAACGCATCTTGAGCGACGAATCGTGCCGACGCCGGGCGAAACAACTGCAACAAGCCATGCAACGCGCCGGCGGAGTCCGCCGCGCCGCCGATATCGCCGAACGAGCATTGACCACCCGCCAACCCGTCCGCCGCACCGATGTTGCATCCATGCAAGAGCGGCACGACAATCCACACGCAATCGAAAAACCACATGGAGAGCCCATCCCACAGGTCCCCTCTCCCTCCGGGAGAGGGCTAGGGTGAGGGCTGCGCCGTCAACAATCCTCATTTCTGCAACCGCCGCCTAACGTTCGACGCTGGGTGGCCCTGATAGCTCGGCTATCAGGGCGGCGAAGCCGCAAGAGGTCTTTGCCGAAAAACAACGACTCCCCATGTGCCCTTCGCCACCTCACACAGACAACCTATCGACGAAACGTGCTAACGGCTCACGCGGTCTAGCCCGGCCGTAAAAGCCGTGGCCGAACCGGCACTGGCCGGAGCCGGCGGGAACGGCGCAACCTCGGCATGGACCGGCGGCGCCGCCGGCAACGGTGGCAACGGCGCCTCGGCAACCTCTCGCGCAACCCGCGCGGTCCGCAACTGCGGCGCCGTCTTCGCCACCTGAACTTGCGGCTCGGTAGGCGGCAGCAACGCCGGTTGTTTCTCAACCGATACCGGCGGCGCGGTCGGAATCGGCGACGCCGACGCCAACGGCGGCAGTGGTGCGTTCATCGTCGAAGGCTCCGGCACCGGAACCGATTCGTCGGGCACTGGAATCGCCGGCATCACCGGGTTGGCCTCCGTCGGCGTCGGCTGCGCGGCCAGCGCATTGACTTGCCATCCGCCGCCCAACGCTCGATAAACCCGAATCAGCCCCTGGGCAATCTCGCCATACGACTGCGCCTGCAAGTCCTGCTGTTGAACCAGATTCTGCTGAATCAACGTCACGCGGTTGAAATCGTTCGTGCCGACTTCCCATTCCTTGACCACGATGGCGACCGCCTTTTTCGAGCTGTCGACGCTCGTATCGAGCATCTTCGACCGCTCCTGAGCGCGAAGGAACGTCACCAATCCGTCTTCCACCTCGGCGTTCGCCCGCAAAACGGTATTCTGATAACTCGTCACCAACTGCCAGAACTTCGCGTCCTGCACCCGCATATTGTTGCGAATACGGCCATAGTTCAGAATATTCCAGTGGAACCACGGACCGACGCCGCTGTTGAGCGAATCGCTGGTGAACAACGTCGGCAAATTGGTCGACTGCCACCCCAACGTCCCGCCAATCCCGAACATCGGATACAACTCGGCCTCCGCAATGCCGATCCGTTCGCCTTGCGCGGCGGCCAAATACTCCGCCCGCCGAACGTCCGGACGCCGCCGCAACAGTTCGGCCGGAATGCCGATCACGACCGTCGTTGGCGCGGTCGGAATCTCTCCCTCGCCCAACTCCTTCTCTAAGGCCGTCGGCGGCTCACCCAACAAGACGCAGAGCCGGTTGCATGCCTGACGCAAACCGATGCGCAACTGCGGTATCTGCGACTCCGTCTGCGAAAGATTGCTCTGGGCCTGATGCGTATCCAAAGCGTTTTTGCGGCCGGCCTTGAACCGCCGATCGGCGATATCGAAAACCTGCTGCTGCAATGCCACGTTCTCCTCGGCATGCTTGATCCGCTGCTGCAACGTTCGAACCTGCACGTAGTTGCTGGCCACGTCCCCCAGAAGCGTCACGAAGACATCGTCATAATTCGCGCAAGACGCCTGCAATGTGTAGTCATCCGCCGCAATCGCGCGGCGCAACCGGCCCCAGAGATCCAACTCCCAGGCAAGATTGAAACCGAAACCCCACTGATCGAAAAACTGCTGATAAACCCCCGGCTCGTAGTTCCAATCCTTCGTCACCGCAATCCGCTGATACGCGCCGCTGGCACTCTGCTCTTGCGGAAACAAGTTGCCCTTCGAGATCCCCAGTTGCGCCCTCGCTTCCAGAACGCGGAAACCCGCTTCACGCAGCGTAAGGTTCTGGCTCGATGCCTTATTGATCAGATGATCGAGCGTCGGGTCTTGAAAAACCGCCCACCACTGCCCGACCTCCGCGCAATCCGAACGCACGCGCTTGTCCGTGTCGTCAATCCAATGGCCGGCCGTATCGCCCTCGGGCACGCTGCAATTCGGCCCGACCTTGAAACAATTCTGGATGTACTGGCGGGGACTCGTGCATCCGCCAACCATCACCGTAACCGCCAGCGTGAGCAGCGCCAAAGGCGTACGCCAAGCCGATCTAGACATCGTCGTTCCCCCCCGGGAAGTGCGCTGCCAGGAATGACAGGTGGAATCGCTATGTTTTACCAAGTCCGTCAGGATCGCCGTCAACGAAAAACCGCTTCGTCCAAATGCCGACGACGAACCCACAAACCTAGTACGGCTGCCCTTTCCGAACCAATCGGCACAACCGATTAGCCGGGCATAACGGAGTTTTTTTCGCCGTCAGAACGGGATTTTCCGACATTTTGAGAAAATCCGGAAAAGATGAGCCACAGACCCCATCTTAACAAGCAATCGCCAAACGGCTACTCCCACGCCACCGTCACCGGCGTCCCAATTCCAACGCCCAGACGACGTGCCGCATGGTCTCGAACGATCGCCAACTCGAGCCTTCCGCTCGAACCAACCACGGCCACGAGCGTGCCGCCCATCTGCTGACCGTAGGTCTGAAAAATACCCCAGGTCTCGAAGATATTGCACACCACGCACGCACGCCGATCGGTCGGCCGTCCCATCAACATGTCGGCCGTGATGTTCGTAATCAGATTGCCAAACCCGTCAACGTCGATCACGACGCCGT
>JAEWUR010000025.1 GCA_023397045.1 Planctomycetota bacterium | reverse complement strand
TGAGCGACGAGCGGCTCGACTGGATCCTTTCGAGCCTCCGGCATATACCGCACGTCGAGTTTTTGCGGATCGGGACGAAGGTGCCCGCGGTGTTGCCGCAGCGTGTGACGCCGGAATTGTGCCGGATGTTGAAGCGGCATCATCCGTTGTGGATGAGCCTTCATTTTCTGCATCCCGACGAATGCACGCCGGAGTCGTACCAGGCTTGTACGCGACTGGCCGACGCGGGCATCCCGCTCGGTTCGCAGACCGTGCTGTTGGCCGGCGTTAACGATAGCGTCGAGACGATGACGAACCTGGTCCATCGCTTGTTGAAGATGCGGGTTCGCCCGTATTATCTTTATCAGTGCGACCCGATTTCCGGTTCGGCCCATTTCCGCACGCCGATCTCGAAGGGGCTCGAGATTATCGAGGGTTTGCGCGGTCACACGACCGGTTATGCGGTGCCGAACTATGTGATCGACGCACCGGGCGGCGGCGGCAAGATTCCGTTGCAGCCGAATTACGTCGTCGGCCGCGAGGGCGACGATTTGCTGTTGCGAAACTATCGCGGCGGCGAATATCGGTATCCCGACGCGGTGTGAAATTGAGGGGCTAGGGGCTGGGGACCAGGGGCTAGCGATTGCAGCTCCGGTGCCCGGCCCCTAGCCTCGATTCCTTATTACTCTATCCTGGCATCTTATGAAGATTGGTTTAACTTACGATCTGCGCGACGACTATCGGGCCGAGGGCTTTTCGGACGAGGAGACGGCCGAGTTTGATCGGCCCGAGACGATCGAGGGCATCGAGTCGTCGCTTCTCGAACTGGGCTATCGGACGGACCGGATCGGCAATGCCAAACGGCTTGTCGACCGGCTCGCGCTTGGCGACCGGTGGGATCTGGTATTTAACATTGCCGAGGGCATGCACGGATCGACGCGGGAGTCGCAAGTGCCGGCGATTCTGGACGTCTATGAGATACCTTACACGTTTTCCGATCCGCTGGTGCTGTCGTTGGCGCTGCAGAAGAATCTGACGAAGACGTTGGTGCGGCAGGCGGGCATCGCTACGCCGGATTTTGCGTTGGTGCGAACGCCGGCCGAGGCCGATGCGGTGGACCTGCCGTATCCGTTGTTTGCGAAGCCGGTGGCCGAGGGGACCAGCAAGGGGATTTCGGCGGCGTCGAAGATTGCGGACCGGGACGCGTTGCGGCAGGTTTGCCGGGATCTGTTGGAGATGTTCCGGCAACCGGTCCTGGTCGAGACGTTTTTGCCCGGCCGGGAGTTCACCGTCGGGCTGACCGGCTCGGACAAGCACTCGAAAGTGCTGGCCTCGATGGAGATCACGTTGCTGGCGGATGCGGACGCGGAGGTCTATTCGTACACGAACAAGCAGCGGTATGAGGAACTGGTGAGATACACCCCGGCGCGGTCGGGCGACGATCCGTTGGTTGCGGAAGTCGAGGCGTTGGCGTTGGCTTCATGGCGGGCGTTGGACTGCCGCGACGGCGGTCGGGTCGACGTTCGTTGCGATGCCGCGGGGCGGCCGAGTTTCATCGAGGTCAATCCATTGCCCGGCCTCCATCCGGAGCATTCCGATCTGCCGATTCTTTGCCGATTTGCCGGCATTTCGTATACGGAACTGATCGACCGGATCGTCAGTTCGGCGCGGCGTCGGAGCCGGCAGTGGAAGTTGCAGTTTGCCAATTGATCTCGGCGATTCTTTAATGCGCATCGCCATTCTTCACAACGCCGTGGCCGAGGACGCCCCGCCCGAGGATTTGGACACTTTGGTTCAAGCGGAGGTGGTGGCCGATGCCTTGATGCGATTGGGCCATCGGCCGGAGCGCGTGCCGTGTACGCTCGATCTGGCCGCGATGCGCGACGACCTGTGGCGTTGTCGGCCCGAGGTGGTGTTCAATCTGGTCGAATCGCTGGGTGATTGCGATTCGCTCGCTTATTTGCCGTTGGCCGTGTTGGATACGCTCGACATTCCGTACACGGGCAGCCGCACGGAGTCGCTTTTCCTGACGACGCACAAGATCCTGGCGAAGCAGCGGATGCGGCAGGCCGGTTTGCCGACGGCCGATTGGATGGAAGGCGGGGAATCGATCCACGAAGGGAAAGAAGGAGGGTTTTTTATCCACGAAGGCCACGAAGGACACGAAGAAGAAGAGAAAGAAGGGAGAGAAGGGAAAGAGGGCGGATTTTTTATCCACGAAGGGAAAGAAGGAGGGTTTTTTATCCACGAAGGACACGAAGGACACGAAGGGAAAGAAGGGAAGGAAGGGAGAGAAGGGGGAGTTGGAGGGGTTTTTGTCGACGACGAAGGTGGTGTGAGTGGTCGAATTGAGGGAAGTAATATAGATCAGCCTGACGAAAATAGCCCTGCCGCTGCTTGTCGTTCTTCCAATTTCCTTTCTTCGTGTTCTTCGTGGATGACCTCGCGTTCGTCTTGGATCATCAAAGGCATCTGGGACCAGGGATCGCGCGACATGGACGACGATGCGGTCGTTCGCGATGTGGAGCCGGCGGTGGTGCAGGATCGATTGAAGGCGCGGTTCGAGCGGACGGGCCGGCCGTGTTTTGCCGAGCGATTCATCGACGGCCGGGAGTTTGTTGTGACGGTGTTGGCCGATCGCGATGGGCCGGTTGCTCAGCCGCCGGCCGAAATCGAGTTCACGGACTATCCGCCGGACAAGCCGCGAATCGTCGGTTATCGGGCGAAATGGTGCGACGATTGTTCGGAATACCATCGGACGCCGCGCCGTTTTGAGTTTGAGGAGGCCGACCGGCCGTTGTTGGAGCGGTTGAAGACGTTGGCTGAGGAGTGTTGGAGAGTTTTTCGGTTGCGCGGCTGGGCGCGGGTCGATTTTCGGGTGGACGCGGCCGGCGAACCGTGGATCTTGGAGGTCAACGCGAATCCGTGCCTGTCGCCGGACGCCGGTTTCGCGGCCGCGCTGCAATGGGCCTCGATTCCGTTTGACGAGGCGATTCGACGTATTTTGGATGACTGCAAATGAACGATGAACCACTTGAGTTGCGTTGCGAAGCCCAGCCCGACGATCGGGAAAGCGTTCGCCGATTGGTCGATTCGACCGGCGTTTTTTCGCCGACGGAGGTTGACGTGGCCGTCGAATTGGTTGACGACCGGCTCAATCGCGGGGCGAAGAGCGACTATCATTTCGTGTTCGCCGACCTCGACGGGCGGACGGTGGGCTACACGTGTTACGGACCGATTGCGTTGACGGCCGCCAGCTTCGATTTGTACTGGATTGCCGTCGATAAATCGCTGCAAGGGAAGAGCATCGGCCGACGGCTGCTCGAACGGACGGAATCGTTGGTTCGCGACCTTGGCGGGCGGCAGGTTTACATCGAGACGTCGAACCGGTCGCAATACGCGCCGACGCGCGGATTCTATTTGCGTTGCGGCTATGAGCAGGGCGCGTTGTTGAAGGATTTTTATGCGGTCGGCGACGACAAGGTGATTTACGTGAAGACGCTTTTCTAGCCGCGTTTTTCACCGAGGTAGGTTGTGTTTTGGCATGTGTGAGCGTCAAATCTGTGGGTAGAAATTAGCCGGGATTCCAGAAGGATTCCCAGCAGGCAGGTTCGCTGAGGTAGAGGCCGCGAAGATGGCAGACGGCGTCGGCCCCCGCCTTGCCCCAACGCAT
>JAEWUR010000753.1 GCA_023397045.1 Planctomycetota bacterium | reverse complement strand
GTTCTGTTCGATCCTCGAACTCGATGGTATCGAGTTCAGGCCAATTCCGGCACGGGCTCCGAATTTGAACCCCTACGCGGAGTCATGGGTTTCCAGAGTCAAAGGAGAGTGTCTCCACCACTTCATTGTTTTTGGTGAAGAACATCTGCGGCATATTTTGAAAACGTGGCTACATCACTACCACTATGAACGGCCTCACAGGGGACTTGGCAACGTGCCCATCATGTCCGACCTTCCAACGCCGGCGCCGATCGAGGATTTCAATCTGAATGAGATTGTCTGCCACGAATCGCTGGGCGGATTAATCAAACATTATGAGCGACGCGCGGCGTAGGCACAGTTGTTTTTCACCTCGTACGCGCGAGTGGTCGACAACCATTGGTCTGACAATACACCGACTATTACCTGCGTATCAAACCGCTTCTGCCACATACCGGACCTTCTCATTGTCCAAGGTCTATTTGAAGAAAATCATATTGCACGTTGGTGCAGCCGTTTCGAAACAGCCAGTCTGCGATGGCAGGCGCACCAGTGGCCGGCCGCTCGAATGCAACGCTGAGGTAGAGTGTGTGGTCAACGCGGATGGCGTTCCCGTAGCCGATTGAATAGCGACGGCTTTGCGGAACAGGGACGCCGTCGTCCGTCGGCAGTTGCCCAAGATGCGCACCGAACTGAATTGCCCAGCGGTGATAATCCTGCAAATACCTGGCCATGTTGGGCGACCCCTTCGGACCGTCGCCATCGTTCTCGCCATTGTCTAACGTGCCCTCCTGTTTTGGTTCTGGTAGCCGTTCATATTGTTCAATGATGGCCACGTCCCATTCGTTACTCGCCTTATCCTTGTACAACTGTTCGATGTATTCCTTCTCCAAATCTTGCGATAATTGGTCAAGCTCATCGGTGAGTCTTTTTTCGGCCGGCGAGTCGCCTCGTTGATGCGCCTCGTCGATCTTTTCGCATTGTCGTGTCCATCGCTCGTCATCCAGACTGCACGAACGCTGCCCAAGAATCGCAAGATAGGTTCGTCGCGCCATCTGATCACGGGCCGAAGGTCCGTGGTTTGGCAACCACGGTGGAACAAGATGCATCGCGGCCGGCAGCACACAATAGTCTTCAGCATCCTCAGCCAGTCGATTAGCCGCATCGGTTTCAGGCAGACAGCACGTTATCCGGCAATTCGGCCCACAATATGCCATCGGATCGTCTATGGCGTCGCCGGAATGCAGAACAATAACATCATCAGATCGGGATTTCAGTTCATTGAGCCAATGCTCTCGCGCCTGATCGTCTTGCTCGGGAAGCTCCAACAGCAAAGACTGGCCGAAAACCGCCGCGATGGCCGAGGAGGGGAGTGCGGCGATTGCAGCGTTGTACGCCGCTTCCGCGTCTTGGCTGGCGTCGAAATTTGCGATAAGCGTGTTTACTCGTGCGTTATGTGCATGACGTGCATCGGCGCCTTCCCACGTTTGTACGCCGCCACGCTCCAACGCGTGTTGTCGTCGGACCGCGAAAAACGACATCGCGGAATTCTGTATGCCCAACCATGAAGGAAAGGCGATCATCACCACAATCAGCACCGCCGGGGCAATGCAGAGGCATTGAATGCCAACCAGCGCGAGTGAAGTAGGCCACCGTGGTGGGACTGAGTTGAGCATTTCAAAGACGCTCAGCGTCAATCGTGCTGATGTCCGGGCGTTTCCTCGGAATGCTCGGACTTGGCGGAGTTCGTCGTGGATCATTCGGGCAGTCTCCACGGGAATTGTCTGATCGTCAGGAGATGTAGCATCAATTTCCCGCTTGCGCAACAGACGCACTACCTTACCCACCCGATAACTCGTCGGCACGCCAAACAACACCAGAACTCCGAGGGCGATCAGTCCCTTCGTATTTGCCAAACCAATCAGGATGAGAATCACGGCGGCGAGTGTCCGAACCACGGCGTTCAGCGTCGGATGACGAGAAAAGAGCAACACCTCCATGACTTGGCCGCCGTCCAGGGGCGTTAGCGGGAGTAAGTTGAATCCATTAAGAATTATCAGGAACGCAGAGGCCAGCATGAGCGGCGGCCAATGAACAACCATACTAACAACGACCAAAATAACGCCGAGAATGAGTCCCGGCAGCGGGCCTGCCAGCAGAACGATGACCTTCTTCCAGCCGGGCACATTGTAGTTATGCCCCGTGATGATCGCGCCAAGGAACGGGATGAAAAACATCCGCAGATTGCGATAGCGGAACGCCGCCATTGCTGCTAGGTGGCCCATTTCGTGGAATAACAGGACGCCGACGAGCAGCAGAAGCGATGTCCAAGCGGTTTTCGTTAGTCCCAGTGCAAGGAAGATTGCGATGCTGACAAGAAAGACGAGGATGCCGCTCCCCCAACTGGCCTTGCGATTGGCAAGGCGCTCGATTTCCCCGTAGACGGCGGCAAACCTTCTATCGTCCTCGGTTCCCGGCGTCGCCATGACCGTTTCGACCATTTTTTGATCGGCTTCATCGCGGGGCACATAGACGCCACGCGCGATCTGAAATTCGCGGTGGTCGGCCTCATACTTCGCGGCCACCGCCAGCATTTCCTCCCGAGAATTCGCGACAACCATCGTTTTGCCGGATGATTCGAGTTGATTC
>JAEWUR010000742.1 GCA_023397045.1 Planctomycetota bacterium | reverse complement strand
GTTCTACGTGGGGCACGCCGAATCTTCTACATCATGATCCCCTCTGACGGCTTGATTGTCAAGATTTGGCCGCTAAACGGCTGGAAAATCAGTATCATCCGTCGTTTAGCGGCCGCCGGCACGGCGGCCAGCACGCCGACCTACCCCGGCTCCAGCGGTCCGCCGCGCGGCAATAGCTCGCGCAATGGACACTCGTCGCATTTCGGCTTCGTCTTGCGACAAAAATCCTTGCCCAAGCGAACCAGCAGCGCGTGGAACTCGTTGTAGACCGGCACCTCGCGCGGCAATTCACCTTCGACGTGGTCCTGAATCTGATGATAGTCGGCCTCGAAGTCGATCCAGCCGTGGCGCGAGAACACGCGATGCGTGTAGGCGTCGACCACGAAACTCGGCAGCCCGCCGGCATAGAGCAAAATCGAGTCGGCCGTTTCGGGACCGATCCCGTTGACTTCCAGAAGCCGCTCGCGAAGCTCGGGCAAGCTCGTGGCGAACATCGCGTCGAGGTCGCCGTCGAATCGCTCGATGATAAAATCCAACAGGCTGTGCAGTCGGCGCGCCTTGACCCGAAAGTAGCCGGCCGGGCGGATCAACTCCTCCAATTCCTCGGCCGGCACGTCGTGCAGGGCGTGCGGATCGAGCAGGTCGGCTTCGCGGAGGTTGTGGATCGCCCGCTCCACATTCTGCCAGTTGGTGTTCTGGGTCAGAACCGCGCCGACCATGACCTCGAACGGAGTCTCGCCCGGCCACCAGTGTTGGGGACCGAAAAAGTCGAACAAGTTCTGATATACGTCGGTAAGCATGGTGGAGAATGCTGAATGGTGAATGCGGAATGATGAATCCGAACGCCGTTCATCATTCATCATTCATCATTTTGCATTCCTATTATCCCTCCTTTCGCCTTCTAGCTCAAGCGGGGGGCAAACTCCGGCCGAAAACGATAGAATGGCAACGCCTGACGAACCGAACCCTCTGGACCACCCCGCCGAACGCTACTGGGTCGAATCGTGCCGACCCTTGGCCAGTTTGGTGTTCATTGCTCCGCTGCTGATCATTTACGAGATCGGCGTCCTGGTGTTGGGTGTGCAAAACGGCGCCGACGTTTTCATGCGACGCGTTCTCGATGGCATGGGCTTCAGCCAGCATCTTCTGCTGCCCGTGTTGACCGTGTGCATCCTGCTCGGTTGGCACTATCTCTTGCGCGAGCCGTGGCGACTCTCCGGCGGCGTGCTTTCGTGCATGGCGGTCGAGTCGCTTCTATTGGCCGTCGCACTGCGAGTCTTCTCCTTCGCCCAAGACGCCTTGGTCACGTTGTCGGTCGGCGAAAAGGTCAGGGAAGCGATCGGTTTCCTCGGCGCTGGCATCTATGAAGAGTTGCTGTTTCGCTTGATCTTGTTTTCGCTGCTGGCCTGGGCGTTTCGCCACCTTGGCATGAAGAATTGGGCGAGCATGGCGCTGGCCGTCGTCGTCAGCAGCCTGATTTTTGCCGCGGCCCATCACGTCGGCGCCGGCGGCGAGCCGTTCAGCGCCTATCGATTCTTCTTCCGTTTCACAGCCGGCGTGTTCTTCGCCCTGCTGTTCGTCTATCGAGGGTTCGGCATCACCGCGGGCAGCCACGCCGCCTACGATATCCTGGTCGGCATGTTCGGCTGACGTTGCCGAAACGCAACGCGGCGAAACGTGCGTGATGATCAAACCCAACGCTCTTCGTCGGCCCTCGTCGGCGTGGTTGTGTGTCGTGTGCCGTAAGTCGTTGCGCGCCAAGGGCTTGCGAAAGTGTTGTCGCCGCCCGCCGGCTTTGGCACCCGATGTGCTTTTCTTCCGATCCAACCGCACGACCCAACAACCGACTCCCCGAGGACGCTCCCTTGTCGAAAAACATCAGCCGCAACGCCAGTCGCAAATCCACCCGTCGCAATGCTCGGCCGGCCGTCGAATTGGAAGACCGTTCGTCGATGGCCGTCGAAGACCTGTTCGGCGACGACATGGAAGACGCCGAGCCCGCGCAGGCCGACGAGGAACTGGATGCGGAGATCGAAGACGAGCAGGAAGAATACGATGCCGAACACACCGGCGGCGACGATCAGATCGACGATCCGGTGCGGATCTATCTGGTGCAGATGGGCGAGATTCCGTTGTTGACCGGAGCTCAGGAAGTGTCCGTCGCTCGCCGCATCGAGCAGAACCGCTGCCGCTATCGCCACTGCATGTTGGCCAACGATTACATCCTTCGCGCGGCGGTCACGTTGTTGGAGAGCATCCGCGACAACCGCCTCCGATTGGATCGCACGATCGAAGTGTCGGTCATCAACATCAAGGAGAAGAACCGTCTGCTGAAAGTGCTCGAGCCGAACCTGCGGACGCTGCACCACCTGATGTTGGAAAACCGCCGCGATTTCATGTTGGCGATCAATCGCCACGAGACGCCCACTCGCCGCCGGCAGGCATGGCGCCGATTGCTCTGCCGCCGCAGCAAGGCCGTCCATCTGATCGAGGAGTTGGGTCTTCGCACGCAACGGTTGCAGCCGTTGTTGGAGAAGCTCCGCGGCATCTCGGAACGGATGGAAACGATCCGCCGACAACTGGCCGCTCCCTGCCGCAGCGAAGAAGATCTCGCTCGGGCCGGCGAATTGCGGAAAGAACTGCACAAACTGATGCGGACCGTCCAGGAAAGCCCCGCCACGTTGCGTCGTCGTCTCGGACGGATCAAAAATCTGGCCCAGCAGTACGAAGAGGCCAAACGCGACCTGTCGGCCGGCAATCTCCGGCTGGTCGTCTCGATCGCCAAGCGTTATCGCAACCGTGGCCTCGGATTCCTCGACCTGATCCAAGAAGGCAACACCGGCCTGATGCGAGCCGTCGACAAGTTCGAGCACAACCGCGGCTACAAGTTCTCGACCTACGCCACGTGGTGGATTCGCCAGGCCATCACCCGGGCCATCGCCGATCACAGCCGCACGATCCGCATTCCCGTCCACATGATCGACAACGTCGCACGCGTGCGAAACGCCGTTCGCAAGCTGTTCCAAGAGAACGAAGGCCAGCCGACCCTCGAACAGACCGCCGAGGCCGCCGGACTTTCGATCGAGGAAACCGATTGCGTCTTGCGAATGAGCCAGCACCCGCTGTCGCTCGACCAGTCGGTCGGCGAACACGACGACACCTATTTCGGCGAGTTTCTCGAAGATCACCGCGAAGAAGAACCGTTGCAGGAAATGCACCGCGTGACGCTCAAAAACCGGATCGCCGAAGTTCTCGGAACGCTCGACTATCGCGAACGCGAAATCCTCCGCCTGCGATACGGCCTGACCGACGGCTACTCGTACACGTTGGAAGAGGTCGGCAAGATCTTCTCGGTCACCCGCGAACGCGTGCGACAGATCGAGAACAAGGCGTTGCGGACGCTCCAGCATCCGACCCGATCGCGAAAACTCGCCATGTTCGTCGGCGAGCCCTCCAGCCCGGTCGACGCGGTCCCGGCGATGTAATTGGAAAGATTCGGCCGCAGCCAACGTAGGGTCCGCCTCGCGGACCATTGCGGCGTTCTCGATTTTCCATGGTCCGCGGGGCCGACCCTACGGGTTAGCCCCGCCGGGCGTGTCAACGTTCCGGTCCCAGACGCTTGCCAATGCCATCGAAATAGCCTATCTTTGCAGTGGCCCTGGAACCGGAGGCGACCACTGCCATGAAACAGCCGATCTGCGTCAAACCCGGCCGAGAAATCCGCCTGGCCGACTTTGACGCCGACGACGCCAGCGGCGTCGCGAACAAAAAAAGAGCCAAGGCCGAGTTCGAGAAAAACTTGATCGCGCTGGCCGATCTTGGCTACCGGCTCTATGCCGAAAACCGCCGTTCGTTGCTCCTGGTGCTGCAAGGCATGGATACCGCCGGCAAGGACGGAACGATCCGGCATGTGATGCGGGGATTCAATCCGCAAAGCTGCCAGGTCACGTCGTTCAAGCAGCCGAGCATCGACGAACTGGCCCACGATTTCCTCTGGCGCATCGCCCGGGCCGTCCCTCGCAACGGCTTCGTCGGCATCTTCAATCG
>JAEWUR010000696.1 GCA_023397045.1 Planctomycetota bacterium | reverse complement strand
AGATTGAAGGGGCCGGCGGCATGCAAAACGCCGTCACTTACGCCCTGCGTCAGGTGCGGCCGAATCGCGTGTTCCTGCCGACCAGCACCGACCTGCATCCCGACCATCGAATCGTCCACGAAGAGGCGCTCATCAGCCTGTTCCACGCCCAGGGCAACATCTGGCCCGAGCTGGGCACGCCGATTCTCGAAGTTCCCAAGGTCTACGAATTCGCGTGCTATTGCGACTTCCCCTCGCCCCCGAACATTCGCATCGACGCCACGCCGATGATGCTCGAAACCAAGCTGGAAGCGATCAAGGCCTACGCCAGCCAAGAGCAGATCGAGACGGTCGTTTCGATTCAGCGGAACGTCGGCGCGATCGAATACCTCCGCGAGTTGGAGTTCCGTTTCTACAACCCGCAACAATACCACGCACTGTTTGCGAGGCACTCCTGATGGCGGCGCAAATCGGCTACTTCGGCGATGGCGGCATCCCCGGCCCGGCAAGTTATCTGGCCGCGATCATGCTCCACGCCGGGCTGTCGTTCGACCATGTCCCCAGTAACGAACCGCCGCCCGAGTCGTTCTTTTCGGCCGACTACCGCCTGTACGTCGTCAGCGACTACCCGGCCGCACGCTTCAGCGCGGCGGCGATGAATCACGTTGCCGATCGCGTTCGGCAAGGCGCAGGCCTGTTGATGCTCGGCGGTTGGGAAAGCTATTTTGGGCTGTTGGGCGAATACCACCAATCGCCGCTGGCTGACGTGCTGCCGGTGGCAATGCAATCGAGCGACGACCGCCGGAATTGCTCGCAACCGTGCCTCATCGAACAGGCGGCCGACCATCCGATCCTCGCCGGGCTTCCCTGGGATCGTCCGCCGGGCATCGGGGGTTATAATCAGTTCGCGCCGAAGGACGATTCGAAGACGCTGCTCAATTCGGTGCAATTTTCGGTCTGCCGGACAGTCGCCGACTATGAGTTTTCGCGTGGCACGACGTCGCCCCTGCTGGTCGTCGGACAACATGGCCTCGGACGGACCGCGGCTTTGGCTACTGACGTCGCGCCGCACTGGGTCGGCGGGTTCGTCGATTGGGGTGACCGCCGCGTTGTGCAGCATGTTGGCGGCGAGGACGTCGAAGTCGGCAACTGGTACGTCGAGTTCTTTCGCAACCTCCTGATTTGGGCCGGAAACCTGCCTACCTAGTTTCTGTTGTGGAAAGCACGTAGGGTCCGCCTCGCGGACCATGAAAAATAAAAACACTCGAATAATTCTACCAACTCGGAGATTTTTCCCATGCTTCAAGGCAATGCCATCATCGGACAAAGCGGCGGACCCACCAGCGTCATTAACGCCAGCCTTTGCGGAATCATTCAGCAATGCCTTGCGCAAAAGGCGATCGAAAAAACGCTCGGCATGCGTTTCGGCATCGAGGGATTCATGCGCGGCGACGTGATCGACCTCGGCCGCCAACAACCGGCCGTCATCGAGGGACTCCGCTCGACGCCGAGTTCGGCCTTGGGCAGTTGCCGGCACAAAGTCAAGGATGACGACTTCCCCAAAATCCTCGAAATGCTCAAGCAGCACAACATCCGTTACTATTTCCTCATCGGCGGAAACGACACGATGGACACCATCCATCGCGTCGAGAAGTATTGCCGCTCGCAGGGGTATGACCTGATCGGCGTCGGCGTGCCAAAGACGGTCGACAACGACCTTTGGGGCACCGACCACACGCCCGGCTTCGGAAGCGCCGCCCGATACGTGGCCCTTTCGGTCCGACAGGCCGGCATGTTGGCCCGGGATATGCGCTACGTCGACCAATACGTGATCTTCCAGACGGTCGGCCGATCGGCCGGTTGGCTGCCGGCGGCCGCTGCAATGGCCCGGACCGCCGAAGACGACGCCCCGCACATTATTCTGATGCCCGAACGGGCGTTCGACCGCCGGCAATTCCTGGCCGACGTCAAACGCTGTCACGAGCGCTACGGCTGGTGCAGCGTCGTTTGCGGCGAAGGCGTCTGCTATGCCGACGGCACGCCGATCAGCGCTTCGCAGACGACCGACAAGTTCGCCAACGTCGAGTTCGGCGCAATGGGCGGATCGAGCGCCGCCATGATGCTGCACCGCATGATCAACGCCGAGTTCGGATGGCGTGGGGAGTTCCAGGTGTGCGAATCGCTCCAGATGTGCGCGGCCGATCGCACCGTGCCCGGCGATGTCGAAGAGGCCTACGCCTGCGGTCGCCGAGCGGTCGAATTGGCCGTCGATGGACAATCCGGCGTGATGGTCAGCATCGTCCGCGATTCGAACGAACCCTATCGCTGGTCGCTGGGCACGGCCCCGCTGGCCGACGTCGCACTGGGCGCGAAACCGATGCCCGACGAATACATCAATGCCCAGGGCAATGGCGTGACGCCGGCGTGCCTCGAATACCTCCGCCCACTCGTCGGACCCATGCCGGACTACGTGCGATTGGCCGGTAACCTGTAGAAATCAAGGCTGTGAAATCAGCCCGCGTTCAGCTATTTCCGGCCGTGCGCGTCGGTTGCGCAACCCGTTGTCACTCGGCGGGACTCTGGACCTTGAGAATAATCTCGCGGCTCTTTTTGGCGTCGACGTTGTCCGGATCCAATTCGAGGATCTTGTCGAAGTCGGCCAGAGCCCGATCGAGCGAGCCGAGTTTGTAGTACACGAAGCCGCGGTTTGCATAGGCGGCCACGTACTTCGGATCGAGCCGGATGGCTTGCGAATAGTCGGCCACGGCCTTGCTAAGGCGGTTCAGTTTGCGCTGCGCCAGCCCGCGATTATAATAGACCTCGGTGTATCTCGGATACAATTCGACGGCCTTGCCATATTCCTCGACCGCCTTGTCCAACTCGTCTTTTTTGTGCAAGTCGGCGCCTTCTTGCGAATGCTTCAAAGCCTCGGGCTTGGCTTTTTCGAGCGCGTCTTCCAACTGATCGACCGCCTTCACGCGATCGGCCTTTTCTTCCGCCCGCCCCCAATCCTTGTAAACGTCGGCCGGACGAGGATCGAGCCGGATAACTTCCTTATAATCGGCCAACGCCTTGTCGAGATCGCCTTTGGCCATATAGGCCATCGCTCGGTTGAAATACGCCTCGATGAACGCCGAATCCAACTCGATCGCCTTGTTATACTCGGCAATCGCCTTGTCCACATCGCCCTGCAACGCATAGACGTAACCCCGGCATCGGATCGCCTCGTAATCGTCGGGCACAAGCTCGATCGCCTTGTTCAAATCGGTCAAGGCCTTGTCGAGTTCGCCCTTGATCGCCAGACACAAACCTCGCTCGCGATAGGCCTCGCCGAACTCCGCATCGCCGCGCAGCACCTCGTCGAAATCGGCCGTGGCTTTGTCCAGATCGCCCTTCTTGCGATAGGCGAAACCGCGCGTGAACCGGTTCAGAAGTTCGTCGGGCTGCAATTTGATCGCCTGTTCGAGATCGGCCAGTGCGCCGTCATAGTTTCCGGCCATCACCCGGGCGTTGCCTCGATCGCACCAAACCGCGGCGTTGTCGGGCTCGAGCTCGATCGATCGGCCGTAGTCGGCGACGGCCTGTTGCCAATCGCCCATGTTGTAGTAGGCCTTCGCGCGACTCACGTAGGCGGCCGAATCCTCGGGCGCAAGCCGGATGGCCAGATTGAGGTCGGCCAGCGCACGCCCCAAATCGCCCTGCATCACGCGCACATAGCCGCGGTCGCGATAGGCCTCGGCATAGCCGGGATGAAGGCGAATGGCCTCGGTATAGTCGGCCACGGCCTTCTCATATTCACCGTGGTTGAAGTAGGCGAAGCCGCGGTTGAAATACGATCGGCCGCCGTTCGGGGCCAGGCGAATCGCGGTGGTCAGGTCGGTAATCGCCTTGTCCAATTGGCCCTTGAGCGTATAGACCAGGCCGCGGTCGCAGTAGGCCGGGGCATATTTCGGATCCAACTCGATGGCACGGCTCAGCAACGCCAGCGCGGCGTCCGTCTCGCCGTTGTCCATCGCGGCGACGCCCTTTTTGTACGATTCGGCGGCCGGCGTCTTCTCGTCCACGTCTTCGCCGCCATCATGCGCCGCATCGAAGATCTTCTCCGTCTCGTCGATCTTATCCTTCTCGCGATCCAACGCGCGAAGCCCCAGCGGCGGACGCATCCGCGGCGTCTGGGCCGGCGATGTTCCCGCACAAACGGCCAGCACGATTCCCGCAATCCACAACGGTCGGTTCCACAATGTCGTCAATGTCGTCATTCTTCGGTTCCTGCTTTTTTCTGCTCGTCGGGCGCGGCGACATATTGCTCGAAGCTCTTCATCATTTCGGAAAACTCCCGCAAAAACGCGGGCGGAGTGCCGCCGGGGTAACGAAGCTTCGCCGCGATGTGACGGTCTTGCTGCTTCGAATACGGTGTGACCAGGTAGCTATAAAACTCCGACCCGGCCTGGGTGGCGCCCTGCTCGGCGCCTTCGGTGTCGCCGTCGTAACGGCCTTTCTCCAACACGATGTCGCACCAGATGCCGCCAACATAAGGCCCAATGACCTTGCGCGGCTCCTGCCACGATCCATCCTTGTTCTGGAACCGCATCAAGATGATTTGCGTGTTGTATTGGAAATGGATCTTGTCGGCCTTGAGCTCCTTGTCATAGGTGACCGAAATCGTGGCCTCGGGATAGTATTGCTTGACGACCGCATCGATGGCTCGGGCGAACCGGTCAAGCTCGTTCGACTTCGGTTTCTCGGCTGCTTCTTCCGCGGCCACCCAGCCCGGCCAACAGAGGCCGCCAAGGACGGCGGCCACGCCCAGGAGTGTCTTCATCATGCCAGAATCCTTTCCGATCGGTTCCCTCCGGTTGCGCATCAGTCTACCGCGTTCCGGGGGAAGTGCAAGAGGAGTCAGGGACTCGCCGAGGGGATCGAGCCGCCTTGCCGACGGTCCATGAGTCGCCCGCCACGCTCAATCGCCGGTCACCTTCGCGATCATGATGGTGATGTCATCCGCGGGCGGTTGGTTTCGGCAGAACCCCTTCACCTCCTCGTGGAGGGTTTTGACAATCTCGGCAGCCGAACGATCACGTTCCGCACGGATCGTTTGCAGAGCCCGGGCGACGCCAAACCGAACGCGGCCCGGCGATTCAGCCTCGGGAACGCCATCGGTAAAGAATGTCAGCAATTCGCCCGGCTTCAGAACCATCGGAGGCGCTGTCGGCACGACCGTGTCAGGCCGAACGCCAAGCGGCAGGCTCGTGCTATCCAAAATCGTCGCTTCAAGGTCGGCATGCAACAGATAGCCGCGCTGGCCGGCGCTGGCATAGACCATCGAGCGGTCGCGCGGATCGAGTCGAATCATGGCCAGCGTGACGAAATGAAAATCGTTCGTGTCGGCGGCCAGCACTCGATTCGCCCGAGTGAGGATCTCGCCGACATCCGAGTGAATCTGCGTCAAGGTGCGAAGACAGGCTCGCGTTTCCGACATCAACAACGCCGGCCCCATGCCGTGGCTGCTGACATCGCCCACGACCAGTCCAAGGCAATCGTCCAACATCGGGATATAGTCGAAATAATCGCCGGCCGTGGCCTTGGCCGGAAACAACGCCCCCGCTATGTCGAAGCCGGGCAGATTCGGCGCCTGCGACGGATACAAACGTTGCTGGATCTCGCTGGCCGCGCGAAACTCTTCGTTCGTGTCGCGCATGACCTCTTCGGCGCGATGCCGCCGGCCGCGCTCGATCGCATATCGGATCGAACGGACCAGCAGGTGGTCGTTCACCTGCCCTTTGACCAGATAATCTTGTGCCCCGGCCTGGACGGC
>JAEWUR010000685.1 GCA_023397045.1 Planctomycetota bacterium | reverse complement strand
ATCGAAACCAGGGCCATCGATGGCCGTCATCGTGACCGTGGCCCAGTCGAGTCGCGTCGGACCGATCTTCAGCGTTACATCGCCGAGCGCGAACGTTCGGCCGCGGACGAAGCCCGTGAAAAGCTTGCTTCGCGGCGTATCGACCGTGAAATAGCCCGCGTCGTTCTCGGAGACGTCCCAGCAGATTTCGCCGTTGGTGGTTTCATAACGCGTCTGGCCGGACGTGTTGGGTGGGATGGTGGGCATCGGCGCCGAGGAAGCCGAGGGGCCGACGTCGAGCAGCGTCGCATGGGTGAGGGTGTAGTGTGGATTACGAAACAAAGGATCGGCCGTCAACGCCCAGGCCGTGCGAATCTCGTTGAACAACCTGCGTTCGGCCTCGTCGGTGAAGGGGAAGACGACCGGTTGGCCGGGCGTCACGTCGCCGCGGACGAACATCGCGACGCACGCCGGCATGTGAACGAGCCGCGTCGTGTTGCCCTTGATGTCGAAAAAGTTCGGAATCTTCTGCGGCTCGTAGCCTCGGCCGTGGGAATAGGCGAACGAGTAGATGCCGTCCCAGTTCTGGAATGCCCCGAAGGCGGCCATCATCGGGAAACCCTCGGCCGCATAGGAGTTCGGCGCGGGATGATTGTATTCGCTGATCGTGTAGGGCTTGCCGGCGACGTGGCCGATGGCCATCAAGTTTAGCGTGCTGCCGGGACTGTTGGTCATTGCAACGTCGTTCATTATCCAGTTCTTCTGGTCCCACGGACGACCGGGAAACTCGGGATGTTGCCAGTAAGCATGGTTGTCGACGTAGTCGAACTCGGCCTGTTGGTGGACCGAGCTATAGCCGAGTTGCGTGCCATAGACCATCGACTGCACATGCAGTTCGTCCTTCAGATAGCTTTGCATTTCGGTCCAGTATTTCCGTTCGGCGTCGAACAGAAACGCGGCGAAATCTTCGGCGGCGGGCGACGCCGACGCATTCCGGCTGAGCATCGCGACGCCGTCGTCTTCGACGCGTTGTCCGGGGACCAGCCCGACGATGCCGCCGGGACGCAACGAGACGTTCGTCAGTTCGTAGACGCTGCCTTTTCGGAACGAGTGGAAGGCGACTCGAGCGTTCGGTTCGTCGCGGTCGGCGATGAAGGTCGCGCGGTAGTCTTGCCATTCCGGCCGCACTTGGACGGTCTGCATGAGTCCGATGTTCTGCCACGGTTCGTGCGCCATGCCGCAGGCGATGTCGCAGGCCTTGAGGCTGTCGGCCCGCAGGCGGAACGAGAGCGTGTAGGCTTGGCCTTTTTTGATCGGCGGGAGTTTCTGCGCCACTTGGGGATTCCAGATCCATCGTCCGGGATCATCGACCGCGACGCGCAGGACGTGTTTTTGAGGATTCGACGCGTCGGGTTCCACCGATAGATTCGCCTTGGTTTGGTCATTGAGTTCGACCTCCCAGGCCGTGTCGAGCGGCTGGGAAAAATCTCCGTTTCGCAGTATTTCCTCACCCAGCGTTTGAGATGAGCCGGCGGACCATGCGGCCGTGAGCTTGTCGGTGTCGCCGTATCTATCGCGCAGCCAGGAATTCCATTGTTGACGCAGCGTCGTGGCGTATGGCTCAGGCAGAGTCTCCAATTGTCCCCAACTCCAAATGGCCAGCAGCCCGTCCTCGTTGGTGATTTCAAACGACAGAACGGCCGGCTCGTCGGCATAGGCCGTTTTGGTGTACGGGTTCACGTGGGTCACGAAGTCGCGGGCGTATTTCTTCTGCAATTCGATCATTCGCGGCTCGATCTGATCGATGCCCTTGTCGGCTTCGGGGCGTTGTCCCGTCGATGGGAATCCTTCGGCCTCGCCGAATTGCCGCCCGACATGCAAGCCGATCGAGACATAGATGCCGCGCAGCTTCAACTGGTGGACGAGATAGTCGACCAATTCGATTTGTTTGGGATCGATGGTGAGCTTGTTCGGGCTGTCGCCCCAGATCGAGAACGTGTCCATATTGTGCAAGCGGACACAGTTGGTTCCCAGTCGGGCCAATCTGGCGGCGAGCCGGTCGGCTTCGTCATGCGTCGGAAAACAGCCGTCGAACACCAGGTTGGTTCCCCAGATGCGGATCGGCCCGGCGTCGGTTGCGAAATGCCCGCCCTCGTTGCGGATGAAACCGTGCTTGCCGGCCGGCGCATCGATCCAGCCCGACAGATTGGTCACGTTGTTTGGCAAATCGTAGGAGACGACGAAGGGAAACAGCGGTTCCTCGGCAACGATATCCGTTGACCAACCGAACGACGCGAGCGCAGCAGCGCAAACGAGAAATAATCGCATGATGCGGGTCCTTGGCAGCTTGCAGGCGGGATTGTGTGGCGGGGACGACGGGGGCGGGCTATCGGGGGCGTCTCCCCGATAACCCCCTCATTATAGCGAAAAGGCGCCCGTCGTCAATGATCGAGAGCGTCGCATCGCGTGCGGCGGAACGTCAATCGAGACCCGGCAGCGCATGACCGCGAATCACGAAGGGCGACAACCACCAACGGTTTTCTTGCGCGTCGAAATACGGCTCGGTGATCGCCAGCTTGACGGTCTCTTCGTCGGTGCATGCCGGATCGTACGCGATGCGCACTCGGGCGACCGTGGGGTTCGTCCAGGCTTCGAGCCGATAGAAGCCCGGGATGTCGGGCTGCGAGCCGGCGATCTGATACATGTCGTCTCGATCGAGGAATCCGACGAGTAGATTGGCACGTCCCCGGCAGGTGAGTCCCTCGATTTGCATCTCGACGGTTTCGACGTGGGCAGGCGTCGTGCCGCGGCTCTTTCGGAACGAAGGCATCGGCGCCAAGTAGGCGGCCGCTACGGCTGCGCCGCCGGAAAGCAATAGAATCGCGATGACGGTCATCCGAGGCCACGCCCCGCCGAGCCAGCGAGGAGGTCCCCAATAGATCGCTTGCCGTTTCTTCTGGGGGCAGGCATCGACGCAGTTCATGCAGCTTATGCAACGCGACGAGGTGACCTGCGGCAATCGATCGACGGGAATGGCCATCGGGCAGACCGTGCCGCAACGCCCGCAATCGGTGCAGCCCGCGTTGTCTCGCTTGATCCTTGTGAGACCGAATCGCGACAGCGGATTCATCACCGCGGCCAATGGACAGAACCACCGGCAGAACGGCATCGTGACCGCCAGCGAGGCGATTGTGATCGCGCCGGCAACCACATAGGCCCAGAAGGTGATGTCTTCGCCGTGCCGACTGAGCAGTGCATAGGCGGGACAATAACCCCGGAAGACCAGTTCGCCGAGTTGCCAGGTGAACACCAGGATGGCTGCCAGGACGGCGTACTTGCCGAGCGACAGCAGCCGGTCGAGCATCGGCGGAACGCGAACGCCGCGCGGCCACCATCGGGCGCGAACGACGCCAAGCCATTCGGAGATCGTTCCGATCGGGCAGGCGTATCCGCAAAACGCGCGGCGGAGCAGAAGCACCGTCACGAGCAACGCCGCGAGGATGTAGAAATTCGTGATGCCCAACGAACAGAGCAGGTTGCCTTCGCGGAAGTACGTGTAGAGGGCCTCGACGCCGCCGAACGGACACCATTGTTCCGCATGGCTGCCGAGAACGAACACGCTAACGACCGTGAGCGCAAGGAAACCGGCCTGGACGATGCGTCTGGCTTTTTGCATGCGACCTCGCGATTCGGCTTGGTGTTTTTATTGGCCCGCGGCTTGGCTGCTGGGGCATTTGCCGCGCATCGGGCAACTGGCGCAACTGCTGCCGCCGCTGCATTTCGATTCGGGCACTTTCGACTTCGTTTCCAGTACGGTGGCGAACTCGGGCGTTGCCGATACATCGGCGAAGTCCTCGCAGGCCTTGGCGTGCGACTTGAAACCGTCCAACTGGCTCGGTCGCACCGATTCGAAACAGGCCTTCAACAATTCCATCGCCTTGGCCGATTCGCCGATCGCCGCAAAGTAGCGAGCCTCGGCATATTTCAACTGCGGATCGGCGTTGGGCGGCAGTTGGATCTTGTCGGCCAGCTTGCGAGCCTCGTCGACTTTGCCCTCGCGGACCAGCGCGACGCCGAGCAACGACTGAGCCATCGCGTCGGTCTTCTCCGGCGGCAGCGACGAGAGCGTCTCAACGGCGGCGTTGGTCTGGTTCATGGCCAACTGGGTTTCGGCCAACATGGCGGCCGATTCCGACGAGTTCAACTTGGCGTGAAGGGCCGTGTCCAGCTTGAGCAGTTCGGGATAGATCCGTTCGTTGACGTAAAAAGCTCGCAGCGCCCGGGCCATGTACTCCCATTGCTTCGGCTGGGTTTCGGCGAGCAACCGCTTTCGCAGATCGGCAATGCGCCGGGCCATCGCGTAGTGCTGCACGTAGTCTTGGTTATTGCGATCGGCGCGCGTGGCGGCCGCGAACGATTGAACAGCGGTCTCGAAATCACCCTTCTTCAGGGCCGTCTCGCCGTTCGCATAGAAATCGGACGCGGTTTCAGCCATAGCGAACGTCGGGATGGCA
>JAEWUR010000613.1 GCA_023397045.1 Planctomycetota bacterium | reverse complement strand
CGCCAAGTCAGCAACCGGCTGGGACAACACGTCGCTTCAAACCGGCATTTGTTACCAACGCAGTCAGATAACGATGGCGGACGTTCGAGATGGAACGACGTTCACGTTCCTTGTTGGTGAGAAACACGTCAATGCTCGCCACTACACCGACGGTGACGATCCAGGCGATACTACGACCATGTACAGTGGCGGCGATTTGGAACTCCTTCGTTGGACCGGAAGAAACGGCAAGGCGGGCAAGCCTCCGATGCAGGACATTGCGTCAATAGGGGTCGGCGATCACGGATATTGGTTTGGCAGCGCTCACGCGAGCGGACTCAATATGTCCTTTTGCGATGGATCGGTCGCGACGATCAGCTACTCAGTCGATCCCGAAGTGTACCGTCGCCTCGGTAACCGAAAGGACGATTTGCCCATTGATGGGAGTCAGTTCTAACAGGCGTTGCTCACACGGAACGACAGCCGTCCCTATTACTACACTTCGCAAAACGGTCCCAAAACGTCGCGCCGAATCTTGGAAAAATCCGTTTATTGCGATTCGTCAATGGAGAATCGCGCTCGCCACCCGTCGCCGGATGGGAGGAACGGGTCGGTGGGGATTCGGAAGAACTCTTGCAGATGCCTGGCGAGCAATTCACGCCGTTTCTGGTTCTTGCGGTGCGCGCCGGAACTGCGCCAGTTGATTTCGCCATGGCCGGCGGCAAAGAGCTGCAACAAATCCCATTGCACCGATGGGTTGCCGTTCTTGCGATTAACCATCCCCATTTGCGCAAACGTGAACACGCGGCGGACATTGCCCGCCGCAACCGAGGCCGTGTGTCCGTCCTGCATGCGAATCGCCACCTGGCCCCAGGTCGTGCCGGACGGCGTCGGAAAGAACGGCTTCGTCGTTTCCGGAGCGGACTTGGGAATGACCCGATCGAGAAATGCGTCCAGTGCCAACCGCCCCGCCTCTGTTGTGGCCAAGCCACCGTCGTCCGGCAGGCCGATGCACTCGTCCAATGGAAAAAACATCGCCCGCCTTCGACGAAACGATTCCTCGAAATCCCGTGTAACGAAACGACGACTTGGGGTCAGCAACAGAAACGGCGATTCTTCCACAGCGACCAATCGATCGGCGACCCGAGCGAAATTCGTCGGATGCGATTGGATCGTCAGAAACACTGGAAAGCGGTAGCCGGCCAACGGGGCAATATGCCCGATGCGATCGGTACTGGACAGCGTTTGCACGAACTCCGGCTCGTAATCAATACCGATCGCCTTGGCCACAGCCCGCTCGAGTGCCACGCGATCCAGCTGCATCAATACCAAATCCTCGGTCCGGAGTACGACGCGATCGCCTGATTCATCGTCGATTCCTACATGGTCGTCGGGCCCGTGTGTCACCACTCGATAATTCAGCCGATCGCTGTCTGGGTGAGGATACCATGTTGCCAGCGCACCTGATGGGTGGAAGTATGCGCTGGTCGCTGCATAATGGCTGCCCATCAGTCGGCGCCATTCGACCGGTAGGGTTGTGCAATCACTCAACAACTCAAGCGACCGCCAGAACATCTTGATGAGCGTCATCGTTTGCAGTGCCCCGTGTGTGAATGAATCCGCGCCGCCGGAACCACGTTTCGATCCACGGCTGATCGCTGTCTTGTGAATATTGAGCCCGATTGGATGGGCGAATGACGACCCGTTGCGGGGCGCGGCACCCTGCGATCTTGATATGAAACCGCGCACTGACGAGCCTGGCCCCTGGCGAATATGGCAAACCGCTCGTTCCCCAACTGTCGAACAAATCGTCGGACGAAGAACTGTCGAGCCGCGGTGAACTGCCGTGTTCCTGAACGAGCACGTGGGTCAAACGTACCCATTCCATTCCCGGTATGTCGCGACACTGCAGGGCGTTTCGGCCGTACTCCAGCAAGGGCGACAGGGTGTATTTGGCTCTTCCGACAAAGAGCTGTTCGTTCCCAAACAGATGTTTGCCGCAAAGGCGTTGGTAGAGCGAGGTTTCCCATTGGCTTCGGGCGTTAATACCAAGTTCTCCGGTTGCTCGCACAAAAACGACCGCGTCGTAGAGCTCGGGCCTGTAGCAGATGCTCGCCGTTCCGCGATCTTTCACCGTCCCCACACGACGCAACAGACCGCCGTGGCCGATATAGAGCCAGACGTTTCCTTTCGTTTCCGACAGTAAAATACGCGCATATCGCCCACGACGGCGCACGTAGAAGCACTGGTTCAATTCCGTTTCCATAGCCTGGACCGTCGCCTTGGGCAATTCGTCAAGGAACGGTGTTTCCACCGAATCGGGCTGAAAGTATTCGAACGATCGCAATCGCCCTAACGTCATTTCGGCATGCACCCGTTCGACCAACGGACGGTTCTTCAACCACAATTTCAATACGATTTCGGCTGGCGTGACGTCCAGGTGCCGTTCGAGCCAGACGCTGATGCCCGCAGCCTTTGCCGCCGCCTCCAATGCGTCAATGCCCGACGGCGTCGCCAATCCATCAATGTAATACACCGCGTCGGAAAAATCGGCCGGCATGTCCTCGGGCGGCGCCAGCAACAATTGCACCAACGCGATGTACTTCAACGGCGCATCACGGCCACCCAAAGGCAATGTGATGCCATGTTTTTCTAAAAAGGCCCGATAGGGTGAAAGCAGCTCGTTCAAATAGCGGGCGTCGATCGATCGGAGTTGATCCGGGCTTCCGAGGCGTCGAAGGCTGCAAGTCGACATGGTGGTTTCTCCTAAGGTGAACAAAAGTTGTTTGCAAGGATAATGTGATCACTGTCCAGACTGTCTGCGCGCAGCATGTGCGCAGTCAGCGCATAAGGATCGATCGATGATGAGAACTGGCCCGGTATTCACCGGAAAGGCGATGGATGCGCAGCCGGCGAATTCGGAAGTCTTACACGATCGACGAATAAGAGCGGCGTTGAAACGGGGTGACCGCTACATCCCCGGAGCCCGTCTGCCCGGCACCGGTGCATCCCTGCCCATTGCTTCCCTGGTGGCGTGTACGCCCGTACATGCCACGCTCCTATGATAGCAATGTCGGAGTTTTTCGCAAGCGTTTTTTGCAGAGAAAATGGACCGTGTCGGAAGCCAAAGCGCCACAGTGATTTTGGTCGATCGATGCGTTTCTCTTATCGGTGGAAAACGTGTTTTCATGCCGCGTGCCGTCATGAATTCTCACGGCCAATTTCTGTCGAAAATCCCCACCTAAGGCTGGCAGGCTGCGAAATTTCGCTGGCGAAAATTCGGCGATTCTGAAGTTTTTCCAAAAAACGCGTATCGCCATAACCACATGGCCTACAGGCACATACGTTCGGAATACGGATCTATGTCCGTGCGAATTTTCGACGCGGCTGCGAAATTTCGACAGTACAGGGCGACGGAGCGACGGCGGTGACGCCAAGACAAAAACAACGTCGCAACGGCCGTGGCACTTGGGCCCATTCGGGACCGCTCCGCATTCCAAGTTGCCGGACGCCAGAAAGCCCTGAAACTGGATAGAGGCTATCCGCCGCTGATCTGTGATGTTGTCTATGCACTCTGCAAACCGCAGTGTGACGAGAAGAATGTCACCGACGAGGAGTTCGGCCGTGCGATGGGCGGCGACGTGCTGCAAAATGTTTTGGAGTGCTTGATCGAGGAGACCATCGATTTTTTCCCCGAGTACCGCAGGAAGTTTCTGCGGAAGGTGCTGGAGAAGGGCCGGGCGTTCGATCTGCGGGTCAAGGAGATGCGGACGACGCGGCTCAACTCGGGCGAGCTGGACGCGGCGATCGACCGGATACTCGAAACCGAGTGGCAAAAGCTCTCGATACTCCCGACCAATGGTACTGGTTCTGTTGGGAGCTTGCCGGCATTGTCGGGATCGATCCCGGGCCAAGAACCCTTGCCGAATTGATCGCGATGGCCAAAGGCCGTCAAGAGGCGGAGTGGGACCGGACGGCCCTTTTGGCCGCCATCGGCGCCAATCCGTTCCGGGACGCGAAGAGACACGCGAAGCCGTTTTCGCCGAACGACTTTCATCCCTTCGCGGACCAAAAACGTCCCGAGCCTGAGGAGACGAAGATTAAAATCAGCGTCGAGTGTTTGAAAGGACTGTGTAAGAACAGGGATTTGGGGATTTAGAGATTTCGGGATTTCGCGTCTCTGAATCCAACAAATCCCAAAATCCCGTAATCCCAAAATCCCGAATCCACCATGTCCGTCGCAGGAGCAATTCGCGCTGGCGCCGCCTACGTCGAGGTTTTTCTTGAGCAGAATCGCGTGACTCAAGGACTGGCCGCGATGCAGGCGAAGTTGCGCGGCTGGTCGGCGTCGCTTGGCCGACTTGGCGCGGGCACGTATGGCGGTGAATTGCCAGAACCGTTCGCTGCGATCGCTCGATTCGCTTCGTCGCCTGCGGGAATCTTCTCCGGCCTGTTGGCCGCCGCAAGACAAGCGGCTACGTCGAGGACGGAGATGGCCAATCTCGCAGAAAAAGCCGGCACAAGCGTCGAGGCGATCTCCGCACTCGGTTATGCCGCCCGGCGCAACAATGTCACCATCGACACTTTGGCCGGCAGCATCAAGAAGATGCAGGTGAATATCGCGGACGCCGCACGGGGCGGAAAGGCCGGCCAAGAGGTTTTGGTATCCTTGGGATTGTCCGTGGAGGAACTCGCAAGGCTTCGCCCCGAGGAACAATTCAAGCGGATCGCTGACCGGATCGCCGCGATTCAAAATCCTACCGAACGGACTGCGGCCGCCGTCCAGGTTTTTGGCCGCAGCGGCGTCGATCTGCTGCCTATGCTGCAGAACGGAGCGGACGGGATCGCCAAATGGGAGGCCCGGGCTCGGGCGCTTGGGTTGGTGATGAGCACCGAGGCGGCCGAGGGCGGAAGGCGTTTTTCTTCGCTCTTGGGCGATCTGACGGACGTGATGCGGAGCAGCGCCAACGTGATCGGCGGGGCTTTGATCCCGTATCTTGATGGATTGGTCGACCGACTGGTGACGATCATCACCTCCGTTCGCCAATGGATCAAGGAACATCGCGGCTTGGCGATTGTCTTGCTACAGGTCACCGGCACGATCGTTGGGG
>JAEWUR010000585.1 GCA_023397045.1 Planctomycetota bacterium | reverse complement strand
GATTTGTACTATCGGTTGATTACGTTCGAGATTGCGATGCCGCCGCTGCGCGAACGGCGAGACGACATTCCGGAGTTGGCGTCCTTTTTCCTCGGCGCTCTGAAAAGAAAAGGGCTGGCCGCGCAGGAGGCCGTCTCGCAGGAGTCGCGGCCGTTCGACTTGTCATTGTTTCTGCCGGAGACGCTGGCTGAACTGCAACGGCGCGAGTGGTTCGGCAACGTGCGCGAGCTGAGAAATGCGATCGAACATGCGATGATCCTCGCCCGGGGCGGTGCGATCGCCCCCGAACACCTGCCGGCGCCGATGGTGCTGACGGCCGCGGCGGACGGTTCGCCGGAGCATGCGTTGGCGGCGTTGGTGCGGCGATGGTCGGAGCTACAGTTGCAGGATCCGACGGCGGCCGACGATCTTTACGAGCGATTCTTGAAGTTGGTCGAGCCGCCGCTGTTGCAGGCGTCGCTGGATCATTGTGGGGGGCAGTGCCTGGCGGCTGCCAAGCGGCTTGGGCTGCACCGAACAACGTTGCGGAAAAAGATGGATGAGTTGGGGATCAGCGACGCTTAAGGGGCAAAGCATGCCTTTCCATGTGATGACGGACGAAGCTATAATATTACAGTGTATCGAGAAATGAAAGTGTATTGAGTGTTCTTCGAAAGGTTTCTGCTATGAAGATTACCGAAGCCATGTTGGGCAACGCTGTGGAGACCGCAAAGACATTCGGCGCCAACGAACTGATTCTATTTGGCAGTGGGCTGGATGCATCCCAAGATGCGAGGGACATTGATCTGGCATGTCGAGGTGTGGACGGCTGGAAGCTATACGGTCTGGGCGCAGCTTTGGAGGAGACGCTTCGGATGCCGGTTGACCTCGTGCCCTTGGACAAGCCGAGTCGGTTTGGCCGCTGGATCGAAGTTCGCGGAAGGAGACTGCTGTGAACATTGACGAGCTCAGGGGTGAGATTTCCATTCAACTGGAGTTGTTGGAAAAGACCATAGCAGAAATCGAATCGCTGCGGACGGATCTACAATCAAGGAAACCTACGATCAGGGAACTGGCGGCAGCCGCTGCATTCCTCGCCGACTTCTATACCGGCGTGGAGAACATCTTAAAACGGATTTCCCGCTGTTATGACGTTACGATGCCCGTCGGCGACGATTGGCATGTAGAATTGTTCAACCGCTTCTGTGAGCCCGGGCTCGGAGGACTGCCCGTGATCTTTGACGACGAACAGAGGAAATCGTTTGCCCAATACCGAAACTTCCGGCATGTGGTGCGTCATGGATACTCGATGCAACTCGATTGGGAACGAATGAAAGAAGGCGTCAAAGAGGTAAACGGAACGTATGCTGCGTTCCGCGTAAAACTGCACGCACTGTTCGGCGTCTGAGTTTCAGGGCATTATGAAAATTCTTGTTGTCGACGACGAAAAGATCAAGCGGATCACGCTGGCTGACGATCTGGCTGCGCAGGGATACGAGGTCGTGACGGCCGAGGACGGCGTCGAGGCGCTCGAGAAGCTGGCGGCCGAGCGGTTCGACGTGGTCGTTACCGACATGAAGATGCCGCGGCTCGACGGAATCGGGCTGTTGAAGCGGATCAAGCAGGATCCGACGGTCGAGGCGGTCGAAGTCATCGTGATGACGGCCTACGGCAGCATTCCCGTGGCC
Organism: Planctomycetota bacterium; assembly: GCA_023397045.1. Taxonomy (GTDB): domain Bacteria; phylum Planctomycetota; class Planctomycetia; order Pirellulales; family Thermoguttaceae; genus JAEWUR01. The sequence goes on along the minus strand of JAEWUR010000585.1, from coordinate 2,778 downwards.
GTCGAGGCGATGAAACTGGGCGCCTTCGATTTTCTGACGAAGCCGTTTCGCAATGAGGACGTTTTTCCGTTGCTGGCGCGCATCGAACGGCAGCGGCCGACCTCGGAAGTCCGTGCGGCGGCGGCGCCGACCTCGGGCGACATCGAGGGAATGATCGTCGGGACGTCGACGGCCATGAATCGCGTGAAACGGATGGCCGAGATCTGCATGAAGACCGACGCCAACGTGTTGCTGTACGGCGAGACGGGCGTCGGCAAGGACCTGCTGTCGGCGACGATCCATCGGAACTCGCACCGCCAGGCGTTTCCTTACGTCAAGGTCGGCTGCACGCTGTTTCCGCCGCAATTGATCGAAAGCGAGCTTTATGGCCATGAAAAAGGCTCGTTCACCGGCGCCGAGCAACAGCGTAAGGGGCGTTTCGACTTGGCCGAGGGTGGAACGCTTTATCTGGACGACGTCGACGACATTCCGATGGAGCAGCAAGCGAAATTGCTGCGGGCGATCGAGGAGAAGGTGTTCGAGCGGGTCGGCGGGAGCACGCTAATCAAGGCGGATGTGCGCATCATTGCCTCGACCAAGCGGAATTTGCTCGAAAAGATCGCCGAAGGCACCTTTCGCGAGGACCTGTACTATCGGCTCGACGTGTTGCGGATCAACATTCCGCCGGTGCGCGAACGGCGCGAAGACATTCCCATGCTGGTCGAACACCTGTTGAGACGCATCGCCGGCGGCCGGCCGTTCGAGATGGATGCCGATGCCAGGGAACTGCTCGGGCGTCACGAGTGGCCGGGCAATGTGCGCGAGCTGTATCATACGCTGGAACGAGCGTTTTTGATCGGCGGCGGGCATGTCTCGAAGGAAATTCTGCTGACCGAGGTGGGCGGTCCCGATCCGAATCAGCGTTTGCCGGTCGGCGGGTTTCAGGCGGCCATCGATCATGCCGAGAAGCAACTGTTGCAGGAGGCGTTGCGCAATTCGGGCGGCAACAAGACGGCGGCGGCCGCAGCGCTCGACATGAAACCGTCAACGTTTCGCGACAAGCTGGCCAAGCATGGTTTAGGCTAGCGAAATTGCGATGTTTCTGCGGGCGTTGTGTTGTCGCCCCCCCTCGACCGGCTGGTTGATGTTGTTGCAGAATGCGTAGTCCTCGGATAGAATGCGGGCTGCCGTTCTATTCTCGCACGACGGGCGGAAGATTGCCGAAGTCTTTTCATATCAGGGAAGTTCCCGCAATGTTCCAGCAGATGACATCACGGTTTTCGGCCAGGGGGTGGATGTTGCGCGCCGGGCTGGTTCTGTTGGCGATGGCGTCGATCGTGACGGCATGGCAGGCGGCCGCGCAGGAAATGGTGGGAGATCTGGGGCCGTTGGTGTCGAAAGTCGATCCGTGCGTGGTGACCATCTCGCTCGACAATCAGTCGAGCGGCAGCGGATTTGTCATCGACCCGGAGGGGCTTGTCGCAACGAACTATCACGTCATCGAGGGTGCGAAATCGGCGACGGTCACGTTCGCGAATAAGAAGACGTATCCGGTCGAGGGGTTCGTGGCCATCGATCGCAATAAGGATCTGGCATTGTTGCGGATCAAGGTGCTCGGTCTTCGGGATCAGAAGCTGGCATGTCTTCAGTTGGCCGACGGCACGCCCGAAAAAGGCGAGCGCGTTTTTGCATTCGGCGCGCCGATGGGGTTGAGCGGGTCGGTCTCGGATGGGTTGGTCGCGGCCGTTCGGCCGGGCCGCGACGTTCGCGACACGTTGGTGAAACTTGCGCACCGCGACATTTACGGCGAGACGCTCGGGTACGACCTGGACATTGAGTGGATCCAGACGACGGCCCCGATTTCGCAGGGCAATAGCGGGGGACCGTTGGTCAATGTTCGCGGCGAGGTGGTTGGGGTGAACACCTGGGTGTGCGCGGTCGGGCAGAACCTGAATTTCTCGCTCTCGGTGGTCCATCTGACGAAGTTGATGGAGTCGGCCGACGCGACCGTGCAGTCGCTTGTGAAACTGCCCGCCGCGCGCCCAAATCGCGAAGGGCTCGGCAAGGGCGATGCGCAGAAGACGCTGGAGATGTGGAAGGAATTGAATCGGTGCAAGGTCGATTTGCAAAAGAAAGCGGCGGGTTTGGAGAAGTCGCTCCAGCGAATCGTGCCGGTCGATCCGAGGAATACGAGGAAGGGGCTGGCGGGCCGAAATCGCCGCAAGGCGGCGCTGTACGACCAGTTGGCGAAGGCCTATTACGACCATGCGGCCACGGTCAAGGCGCTCGATAGCAATGAGGTCGACGGCGAGGCGACGTTGATGGTGTTCATCGAGGCCGAAGTTGCGCAGCGGGTGGCCGACCTCTACCGCGATTTTTCGTTGAGACTTGCCGGCAACGTCGCGCAAGAAATCTGGAACGAAGACTGGGAATTGCAGCACGTGCAAAGGAAAGTGGCCGATCTGAGAACCGGCCATGATTTGCTTCGCATCAAGCTGTCGCGGACGTACGATATCGACTTCCCCACGCTCGAAGAGACGGCGAAGAATCCGGAGACGGAGAAGACGAACGATTTGGGCGAGTCGCCAGCCTCGAACGACGCGGCGAAACCGGCCGCGCTCCGAGTCTGGACCGACCACACCGGCCGATTCCAGATTCAGGCGAAATATCGCGGCACGGAGGCGGGCAGGGTGCAGTTGGAAAAGGCCGATGGCTCGGTAATCGCTGTGCCGTTGGAATCGCTCAGCGAAGCCGATCGCCGCTTCATCGGCGAGATGCCGTAGGACGATTCTGGTGCAT
>JAEWUR010000536.1 GCA_023397045.1 Planctomycetota bacterium | reverse complement strand
TTTGCCGAAGAGACCGAGACCGACCTGTTCGGCGAGCAAGTCGTCTTGTGCGGCGGCCTCAGTGCGTTGATCAAGGCGGGCTTCGAGACGCTGGTCGAGGCCGGCTATCAGCCTGAAATGGCCTACTTCGAATGCGTCCACGAGGTCAAGTTGATCGTCGACCTGATCTACCAGGGCGGCCTGAACTACATGCGTTACAGCATCTCGAACACCGCCGAGTACGGCGACTACACCCGCGGCCCGCGGATCGTCACCGACGAGACGAAGGCCGAGATGAAGCGCATTTTGGCCGAGATCCAGAACGGCCAGTTCGCCCGCGATTGGCTGTTGGAGAACAAGGTGAACGCCCCGTCGTTCAAGGCGATTCGCCGTCAAGAGCGCGCCCACCCGGTCGAAGCCGTCGGCCGCACGCTTCGCAAGCTCATGGCCTGGATCAACGCCAAGGAAGTATAGAGCAAGCCGATTCGTCGATCGACACACAGAAGCCCACGGGTTGCAACCCGTGGGCTTTTCTACGCGCTGCGGTACAGAGCCCGACCAGAACGCCGACTTCTTACTAGAACCCCTCCGTAGATTGAGTTGACAACAGTCGTATTACTGGTATCCTCAGCGGGTTGCGGTATTTAGCGGTTTTTCACCTTTGGCAAAGCACGGACGCGACGCCTGTTCAACAACTCGTAGAAACGACCTCTCAGCCCAGGCAGCGCTCCGATGAAAAACGATCGCATCTTTGCCGTGGCGGCGTCGGCCGCTTTCGGTCTGCTCGTCTGTCTCAACACCCTGGCCTTCGGCGACGAACCGAGCGATTGGGTCGTCCGCACCGTGGCTTCGAATGTGTATGCCGACAGCGTGGATGTCATGACCGGTCCCGACGGCGAAGTCATCGTCGGATACGGCTCACAAGTGCCGGCGGCAGTGGGCAATGCCACTGTAGCCCGCCTGCCTGCCGGGGCCGAAACGTTTCAATATCGAACGGACCTTGGCGTGGGGTCGTATGCATCGTTCGCAGCTGATCGTTTTGGGAATGTGTTTTACGCGACAAACGACAAGTCCGGGCAGGGAATCCGCGTCGGACAGGATTTTGGCGGTTTCGGCGATCTCCCTTCGAGCTATGTCCCCGGTTCCGAATCGGCCATCTTGATATCCGTGCCCACGATCGGCGTCAACCCCAATGGCATGCCGGTGGTCGCCTATGCCGATTCGGAGGGTGCGAGGTGCATCTCCTCATTCGATGCGATTGCCGAACGATGGGCAACCGAGTCGCTGGCCGAAGTCGGGGCCAGTTGGGGGAATATGATTTTTCAGTCATTGGCGTTTGACGCTTCGGGCACGCCCGTTGTATCGTTTGTTGGCGACAATGCTTCTCGACCTGGGGGCTCGTCTCAAATTGTTGCGGTCCGAAATTCCGGCAGATGGGAAAACATCGCCGGTGACACCGCGATTGGTTATTATTTCGGCACTGCTCCAGTCGCCGCGGCTCCCGATGGTTCGGTCGGCTTTGCGTATATCGATTCCAACGGCCAATTATGTTTCAATTCCTATGGTGGATGCTTGGGTACTCCAGAATCGATCATTGATGCGTCAGTTTATCCCGTTCTCTCGCCACACAGTCTGGCGTATGACAACGATGGAAATCCCGCCGTGCTTTACCACACGGGAGAATTAACATATTCTCCACTTCACCTTGCCCGTCGGGATGGCTCGGGCCAGTGGACGGACGAAGCCCTCCCTGTTCACGCTTCCATGGGCAGCCTGACATTCGACCAATACGGCAATCCTCTGATTGCCGCTTATTCCTACACACCTTACGGCAATGCAGTTGTCCTCCTGAGCAAGCAGGTGGTGCCGGAGCCAACGTCGCTTTCGCTTGCCATGGGGGCCCTGCTGGCCTTGGCTGCCTATCGCCGACGGGTTCGTTAGGAACCGTGTCAGAATGACTTGGCTTTTCTGTGGGGGAACACTAATTCTCGCTGATCGACACTAATGGGAAAAATTAGCATGTGTGCCATGCCCACGCTGGTCGTGGGCATGTTGTGACGATTTCTTGGCGATTCACATGCCCACGCTGGTCGTGGGCATGGCACCCTCGCTGTATCCGAAAATCGCAAACTTTTTCACGAAGTCTAGCGACCATCGGAAGCGGGTTGTCGCAATGGTGCGGAAGCACCGTCTGGCCGGCGGCCCTGCCGCCCTGGGATTCCTCTTGCCAAAATCCTCACAATGGGGATAATAACGGCATTCGAGGCGGGTGGGGTGCCCGCCTCCGATCCAACGCCTTCTCTTCCTTACGCTATGACCACTCGATGCAGCCAAGCGTCGACCTCCTTCGATCAGTTGAAGGTCGGCGATCGTGTGGAGGTGGAACACCTCGTTACCGTCGGCGAAAAACGCTGGACCTCGAAAACGTCCGGATCGATCGTCCGCATCGAGCGGCGGCGGCATGGGGCTCACTTCCAACGCAACTCGGACGACAAAGTCTATAGCGACGTCGTCCTGCTCGAAATGCCCGACGGCGAACTGACGGCCGTCACCATGGACGAGTTCACGACGATCCGCCACGTCTGACCGCATTCGTAGGTTATGCTTCAGCATAACAAGAGCTTGGCTGCCAATGTGTTATGCTGAAGCATAACCTACGGTGGTGCGAAATGCCGGTTAGACGACCATCGGAAATCGCGGTATCATAGGGACATGCAAAGTCCCGATCCATTGTTTCAGTCGCATCCCCGCAACTTCGAGGTCAACCGATACGTCTACCCGGTGCTTAGCCGCCGGGCCGGGGGCATCTCGATCGGGGTGAACCTGAACCTCGACCAAACCTGCAACTTCCGCTGCATCTACTGCCAAGTTGAGCCGGGCGGTTCTAAGGGGGACTGTCCCGATTTTTGTTTGAACAAAAATGGGACTGTCCCCTTCGCCCCGAGAGAAGCCGAACCGATCGACCTGCCGCGGCTGGCCGACGAGTTGAACCGGACGATCGAATTGGTCACCTCCGGCCGGATTTTCGAGGGCGTCCAGTTCGGCCGGACTCCGCCGGAACTGCGGCGGCTTAATGACATCGCCTTAAGCGGCGACGGCGAGCCGACGGCGTGCCCTGAGTTCGAGCAGGCGGTCGAAGTCTGCGCCGATGCGCGTCGGCGCCTCGTTGGGGACTGTCCCAATTTTCGTCGGCAGCGTGGCGAAGCCGCGCCGGATGAAAATGGGACTTTCCCCCTCGCCGCAAGCGATCTAAAAATCGTCCTGATCACCAACGCCAGCCTGCTGCACCAGCCCCGGGTGCGC
>JAEWUR010000493.1 GCA_023397045.1 Planctomycetota bacterium | reverse complement strand
ATTGACGACTGCTCCCGCCGGCATCTCGTTCAAAAGCCCCCAAAGCACGATGCTCGGATGATTGCGGTCGCGCCGGACCATCGCTAAGATCGAACGATCGAGCCGCTCGCCCATCTTCGGCGAGTCCTCCATGAACCAACTGCCGTAGTTCTCTTGATAGACCAGCAGGCCGATCTCGTCGCACAGATCGAGTTGGTAGCGAGAGCAAAGCCCGTTAAACGACCGAAACATATTAAAACCCATCACCTTGCAGTTGAGCAAGTCTTTCCGCAGCAGGTCGGGATCCAATGGGACGTTGACTCCGACCGGCACTTCGCTACCGCTATGAGACGATTTCAAGAAGATTCGCTTGCCGTTGAGCCGGAAATAGCCGTTTTCGAGCCGAAAATCGCGAAAACCGCATCGCGTCGAGTTCACGTCGGCGTCTGACGTCCCGGCAACCTGCACCGAGGCCGTCACACGGTACAAGTACGGATCGTTCAGTTCCCAGAGTCTCGGATTTTGGACCGCCAGCGTGCTTTCGACCGTCGTATCGCCCGGCGGTAGGTCGCGATCCATGCTGATTTGATCGATGGCTTCGCCACCGACAGCCGGCGCGACGTGCCACGTAATTGTTCCGTGGACCGCTTGCTTGTCGGCATTGCGCAGGTTCGTGCGGACGCGAATCTGGCCCGTCTTCGGATCGGCTCGAACGAACAGGTCTTCGATACGGGCTGCCGGCGCCACGATCAGTTCGACGCAATCGGTGATGCCACCCCAGTTGCCAAGCCGGCCGGGCGACCATGGCTCAGTCTTGGCCGTATGGGCCGTCTGCGAAAGCGTGATGCCGTCGATCGGCTGGTTGGCCGCGTTCAACACGCGCACAGCGATTTTGTTGATCTCGCCCGGCTTGACGGCATCGGTCACATCGAGCACAAACGGCTCGCACGCGCCCTCATGTTGGCCAACGTGGACTCCGTTGACCCAGACGTCGCCCAAATAGTCGACGTTCCAGAACTTCAGCAGGTATCGACCGCCGGCGTGCCGATTGGCCGGCGCCGCGAAATCGCGCCAGTACCACGCGATGCCGTGGTATAGCGGAAACACCTCTTGAATGGTGCCGGGCACGCGCGCCGACTTCGCTTCGGCGCGGGGAACCTCCCACCATTTCTCGGTCCGCCCGACGTTTTGCGGATCGGTCGCCATCACCCACGCCGTTCCATCCAATGAAATCGCTGTTGGGCCGTTTTGTGTTTCCGCGTTCAACGGCAATGCCAACACCGACGAGACCACAACGGTCTGAAGAAGGAATAGTGTCTTCATGGTAAAAACTCCTTGATGTTCATAAGTCCCCTCTCCCACCGGAGAGGGCATTTCTTCATGTCCCCTCTCCCACCGGGAGAGGGTTAGGGTGAGGGCTGTTTGCGATGGCAATTCACGATCGATCATTGCCCCAACACTTCGCCCACCGGCGGCGCGAAGTACAGCCCGAACGTTGCCAAGGTTGGGCAAACCCGACTCTTGACAATTCGCAGCCGGATTTTTTGCGCCTTCACGTCCGCAGTGCAGAGAATCCGTCGGCAGCCGATCGTTGTGGCACTCGCGACTTCCACCCAATCGTGGCCGTCCCAGGCGTGCACCGCGAACTCCTCCACCCGCTGGCCGCGGCCGATGAACTCTTTGAGGAGGATACGGTTGAACGTCTTCTCTTGCCCCAAGTCAAACTCCAACGTGGCCGCCGACACATCGTCGTCAGCCATCCAATAGGTCTGACGGTCGCCATCAACGGTATTCGCAGCGGCATACGCGGGATTGTTGTTGCGAGTCTGCGATGCCGTTACGGTTGCCCCCTGGGCGAGGTCTGTTTGAAACGTGGCCCGAAGGATTTTTCCCAAATCGCGCAAACGCTGGACATCGGTTTCATGGAGTCGTCCGCGTTGGTCTGGCGGAATATTCAACAACAGCGGACCGTTGTGGCCCACGGAGCTATAGTAGATATCCAGCAGCTTCTCCAGCGATTTCACCTTGTCGTCCTCGCTGGCATGGTAGAACCAGCCTGGCCGAATCGACGTGATGTTCTCGACGACGTACCAGTCGAGAGGGTAGTGTTGTTGCGTGACACCTTCAATCACGAACGCGCGGTCGCCATAATCCGGCCGAGCGATGTGCCCCACCGCCTTTTGCACATTCCGCGGCTCAAGCAGCGTACCCTCCGGTTGAATGAATCGAGGAACGGCCATCCAATTGGTTTCTCGCCCGTATCCGGATTCATCTCGGACGCCGCCGTCGGCGATTCCGACGACAACCGCCCTCGGCTGCAACGTGCGAATCATCCCCAGATATCCGTCGATGTCATACACCTGCTGCCTGCCATTTGGCCCCTCACCATTCGCACCGTCAAGCCAAACCTCGTGGATCTCACCGTAATTGGTCAACAACTCACGCAATTGGTTCCTATAAAACTCATTGTATCGAGGCGTGTCGCCATAGGACGGCTCGTGGCGATCCCAAGGCGAAAGATAGACGCCGAACTTGAGCCCTTCAGCCCGGCAAGCGTCCGAGACTTCGCGGACGACGTCGCCCTTCCCATCGCGCCAAGGGCTGTTTTTCACCGAATGTTCGGTATACTTGCTCGGCCAGAGGCAGAACCCGTCGTGGTGCTTCGCCGTCAACACCACCATCTTCATGCCAGCCTCTTTGATGGCTTTCACCCATTGCCGGGCATCGAGATCCGTCGGATTGAAAACTTTTGGATCTTCCGTCCCTTCGCCCCACTCGCGATCGGTGAACGTATTGACCGTGAAATGAACAAAAGCGCTAAACTCCGTGTCTTCCAGCCAAGCCTCTTGCGCCGCCGACGGAGCAACCTCGGCGACGCGCCGGATGACCTGGTCGTCCGGCAGTGTCTCGGTTGACGATTCCTGGCAAAAAGCCGCAGTCGCGGCCATCGTGATCCAAAGAAGACTTGTAATCGCTCGTTTGAAATTCATGGCGGGGCTCCGTTGCGGCCGTAGGTTTTGCCTTGGCATAACAACTACGTCCGCAGGTGATGTGGGCGGGAAAATAGCGGCGGGAAACGGTCGGGAAGCTATCCGGCAACGGGACGCCGGAGCATGTAGGTGAGCCACGCGATAAAACCCGTACCCATCATGGCATACGTGCCGGGTTCCGGCGTTACGGTCACAGAAACCGAGAACGATTCGGCAGGCATTCCCATTCCGAGCAGTGGTCCGACGGATGCATTGTAGCGTCCGTTGACGGGCGTCACTCCGTGATCGATACGTTCGTAGGGGAAGTTCGCGTCGCCGTTGGCCATGTCGGTATAAGCGGCGGTAACCCATTCTTGAGCCTCTTGGGGATGTTTTCGCCAGAGGGTTTCGGCAACGCCCAAGCTCATGTAGTACCAGTAGCCGCCGTCCTGATAGGCGTTGTATCCGTAGGTGAGGTTTTCCCAATGCTGGGCGTCGACGTGCGGCCAGACGTGGTCGCCGGGGTGACGGTCGTCGGCCTTTCGGGCCATGCGAACCGTGCCGCGAAAGCCGGGCGTCATATTGAACAGATCGGCCGCGCCGCCGGCGGCTTTGTCGGCGGCATAACAGGCGGCAAGCCAATCGGAGGCGGCGTCGGCCTGCTCGTCGGTCAGAATGCCCGACCAAACGGCGTAGCCGGTGATGTCGGGCGAGGCCATCGTGGGCGCGCCGTCGCCAACGCCCCACGGCAGATATCCCTCGGGCTGGAACTGATCGCGGATCGCGTCGCGCATCGCATCGGCCGTCGTGCTCCAAACGTGCGCCGAGGCCGAATTCGAGACGTGGTCGTACATGTCGGCCAACGCACGGGCGGCATTGCAGGCCAACACGGAGACGCCAACGTCGTCGCCGGGCAAGCCGTAAGAATCGTGGAAGCCCCACATCACCGCAGCGCCATTGGTTTCGGCAATGCCGTTGGCGCCGATATGATTGGGAGTGGTCCATTGCGTCACCAAGCCGTTTTGCGGATTCCGCGGCACGCTGCTCCAGGCGTCCTCGAACCGCTGCGAGTTGGCGTTGAACCACGACTGCCACTGGTTGTCCCAGTTGGCCTTCTTGCCATAGTGCCAAGCCAGTGTGACGAAGCACATGGCTTCGTCCATCGAAGGACGGTTGAAATGGGCGGATGTGTCGCCATACACGAGTCCCGGTCCCCAAGCGTACTGCCCATCCGGATAAATGTGGTCGGGAATCGCGCCCTTCGGATAGGTGAATGCGCCGACGACGCGGTTCGCGGTCAGTTGCTTGCTGGCCATCAGGTCGACGGCCCGTTTCACTTCGTCGGCCGTCACGAGATCGCGTCCGCCGCCTTCGAGTTGATAGAGAA
>JAEWUR010000490.1 GCA_023397045.1 Planctomycetota bacterium | reverse complement strand
TCCGCGGACCGAAAAAACCGCGCCCCAAACGACTGACCGGAAAACGTTACCATCATGTTTCGACGCAACGAATACTCACCGCACGTCGGCAAAAAACGCTATCGTTGAAAGCATTAAAGGGGTAGTTGGTACTTGCGAGAATGTGTGTCGGCACCGTAACTGCTTTGTCTTGGTTACTGTGTGTCATCAGTACTCTGCCGCGATTGGCTACGGCAATCGTCTACGGCAGGTTCAAGTCGGCCAGTTCGTAGTCGGTTGCCTGCCATCGGCCGTTTTCGTAGCGGAAGTTCACGGTCACCTTGCAGCCATAGGTCTGATCCAAGGGGAACTCGCCCGTTCGATCCCGACCGCGACCGATCGCCTCGAAGACCGCCCGGGCTGTGCGTGGATCGGTTTGGCGATTCACCGTGATGTCGAGTTTCATGATGCGCATCATCGTCACTTCGACCCGGTCCATGATGATTTGCATCTCGGTCCGAATCTGTGTGGCCGAGGGCGACACGTGCGAGAGCAAACGGTCGCGGTCGTTGGCCTCGAGCGCCATTGCGCAATCGTGCAGCGCGTCGTCGATGGCCTCGCGATCGGTGACGACCATCCATTCCACCAGCACGCCCAGCCCGACGAACGCCGCCACGCCGAGCATCCACCAGAGCAAAACACCCCGACGCATGACCAGCAGGAGAATCAGCAGCACGAGTTCAACGCTGATCCCGAATCCGACGATCGGCCAGGGACTTTCGAGGAGAATCGACATCATTCACCGTGAGGCTTCGTTGCTAGTGGACACGTTGGCCCGGTTTCGCGCCGGAGTCGGGGGCGAGGAGATAGACTTCGCCGCCACCGCCGCCGGCGGCGACGATCATGCCTTCGCTCAGGCCGAACTTCATTTTGCGGGGGGCGAGGTTAGCGGCGCAGATCACGAGCCGGCCGACCAGCGTCTCGGGTTTGTAGACGCCCTTGATGCCGGCGAAGACGGTTCGATGGTTATCGCCACCGAGGCCAAGGGTGAGTTTCAGCAGTTTTTGAGCGCCCGGCACGTCTTCGGCCGAGATCACCCGGGCGACGCGCAGGTCGACTTGCGCAAACTGATCGAAGGTGATCGTCTCGGCGATCGGTTCGGCTAGTAGCGCAGCGTCGGTGTCGTCGGAAACCGCTGGCGCCGGCTCGGTTTCAGCAGGCTCAGCGCTGGCGGCCACCATCGCTTCGATCCGTTTCGGGTCGACCCGCTGCATCATGTGCGAGAACTTTCCGACCGGCGTGCCCAACAGCGGTTTTTGGGATTGCTCCCAGGACGTGATCGGATCATTCAGCAACTCGCCCGTTTGTTTGGCCAGACGCGGCAACACCGGGGCAAGGTAGATGGCCAGTTGACGAAACAGGTTTAGACCGATGGTGCAGACGTCGCGGAGTTCGTCGGTTTTTGACGGGTCTTTGCGCAGGTTCCACGGCGCCCGCTGCTCGATGAACTGGTTGGCGCGATTGCCGGCGGCCATGATGATTCGCATGGCTTTGGCATAGTCGCAGGCGTCGAACGCCTCGGCAATCGCCTGGCCGTCGGCGGCCGCCTGGGCGAACAATCCGCCGTCGTCGGGGTAGTTTTTAGCGAGGCCGGTCTGCTCGGCAAATTTCGCGGTTCGGCTGGCCAAATTGACGATGTTGCCGACCATGTCGGCGTTCACCCGGGCGGCGAATTCCTCGAAGTTCAGGTCGAGGTCATCGACGCGCGGCGTGATTTTCGAGGCGTAGTAGTAGCGCAGATACGATGGGTCGAGGTGTTCGAGATAGGTCGACGCTCGAATGAACGTGCCCTTGCTCTTCGACATCTTTTCGCCGCCGACGGTGAGGAAGCCGTGGATGTGGACTTTGGTGGGCAGGCTGAGTCCGGCGACTTTGAGCATGGCGGGCCAGAACAACGTGTGGAAGTAGGTGATGTCCTTGCCGATGAAGTGGTGGATTTCGGTCTCCTCGCTGCGCCACCAATCGTCGAACCGCTCGCCGTGCTTGTCGCACCACTGTTGGGTCGAACCGAGGTAGCCGATCGGCGCGTCGAACCAGACGTACCAGTAGTTGCCGGGGCTGTCGGGAATCTCGAAGCCGAAATAGGGGGCAGGTCGCGAAATGTCCCAGTTGCGCAGCGGTTCGTGCAAGAAGTGGCCGGCCAGATAGTTGGCCACCTCCGATTGAAGGTGGTCGCCGCGCTGGGTCCACTCTTCGAGGAAATCGTGCAGTTTCTCGATGTTGATGAACAGGTGGTCGGCCTTGCGGATTTCGGGCTTGGCGCCCGAGAGCGTGCTGACCGGATCGATCAGATCGACGGGGCTATAGTGCGCGCCGCACTTGTCGCAGTTGTCGCCGTATTGGTTCGTCGATTGGCATTTCGGGCAGGTGCCTTTGACAAATCGATCGGCCAAAAATGTGCCGGCCGTCGGGTCGTAGAGTTGCGTGACCTCTTCCGTCTCGACAAGCCCGGCCTTGCGGAACGCCGCCCAGATCTCGTGGCAGAGTTCTCGCGTTTCCGGGCTGTTGGTGCTCCCGTAGTTGTCATACTCGATGTCGAAGCCGGCGAAGTCGGTTTCGTGCGCCTTCTGCATCTTGGCGATCAGTTCTTCGGGCGAGATTCCCTCCTGCCGAGCGCGGATCATGACCGAGGTGCCATGCGTGTCGTCGGCCCACATGAAGATGCAGCGCCGCCCGCGAAGTTTTTGGAATCGGACCCACATATCGGTCTGCAAGAATTCGAGCAGGTGTCCGATATGGATATGGCCGTTGGCGTAGGGTAATGCGCTGGTAACCAGGATACGCTTCATGGGAAATCGCTCGGTAACAGGATCAACGGCGTGTCGTCAAAAAAGGGTATTCTAGTGAATAAGCCCAATCGAGGCAAGACTTTACACGGGATGTGCAAGCGTGGTAAAATACCGCAAGTGAATAAGGCTTCCTTTCTTGGGGGACGTCACGATGGATTACCTCGCACATATCATACGAGATCCGAAGGTGTGTGGAGGAGAGTCGGTTATTAAGGGCACGCGGGTGACGTTGAGGACGGTTCTGGCCAGTCTCGCTGAGGGCGCCACTGCGGACGAGATACTTGTGGACTTCCCCTCACTGACGGCCGAAGATATCCGCGCGGTTGTGGCGTTTGCCGCCGCGTCGACCGAAGAAGATATTCCGCTTCCGATCGCACCGGTCCTCCATGCGAATTAAGCTGGACGAAAACCTGCCGGCGAACCTAGCCCCGCTGCTGACAGCATTGGGGCACGACGTTGACACGGTTCGAGACGAGCTTCTTCAAGGCCGTGAAGACTCGGTGGTCTGGCAAGCCGCTCAGGATGCCAAGCGATTTCTTGTGACCCAAGACCTGGATTTTTCGGATATCCGGAAATTCCGCCCGGGCATCCATCACGGCATCCTTCTGCTTCGCCTGCGCGCGCCCGGCCGCGCTGTCTTGACCGCCAAGTTGCAGTCGATCTTCCTGTCGGAGGATGTCGAGTCGTGGAACCGTTGTTTCGTGGTTGCCACGGAACGGAAGATCCGGGTTTCTCGGCCCCTGCCTCATGACGAGTGAGGTTCCCTGCAGGATGGTTGCTGTCCGACACCCCCCTATTGCAATTCTAGGCAAAGCTGGTAGACTGGATAGCTCTGAGGGCACTTGTCTTGTCTATCCAAGAATGCGCATCGTATGAATCGCAGGCGGCTGTCCGCGGACCTAGTGCCGTGGGAATGACGGACGCCGAGTTGACCGAGGCCAAATCCTGCGGGCGGCTCGAGTTGTTCTGCGCGCTGGCCGACAAGGTGACCGACGTTACCTATCTCTCGGTGGCCGCATTCTTCTTAGCACGCCCGATCGACGCTTGGCTTCAGACCTACTCGCTGCTGGCCGACTACTGGTCGCTACGATTGATGGCGTTGTTTCTGGTCGTCGTGGCGATCCATATCGCGGTGT
>JAEWUR010000486.1 GCA_023397045.1 Planctomycetota bacterium | reverse complement strand
GGCTCGGCCATTTTGAACTCGTCGAATTCGTCGGCGGTGGCGGAATGGGACGAGTTTTCCGCGCTATCGACACGCAACTCGGCCGCACCGTCGCGCTGAAAGTCCTTGCGCCCGAGCAGGCGTCCGACCCCGATGCGCTGCAACGTTTCCAGAACGAAGCTCAGTCGGCCGCCCGGCTCGATCACGACAACATCGCCCGCGTTTTCTACCTCGATGAGGACAAAGGCCTCCATTTCATTGTTTTCGAGTTTGTCGAAGGCGTGAACGTCCGCGTGTTGGTCGAGCAGCGCGGTCCGCTCCCCTTGGCCGATGCGATCAGTTACACGTTGCAGGTGGCCGAAGCGTTGACGCATGCCGAGGCGCGCTCGGTGGTCCATCGCGACATCAAGCCGTCGAACGTCCTGATCACGCCCGCAGGCCACGTCAAACTGATCGATCTCGGCTTGGCCCGGCTGCGCCATCCCGATCCGGCCGTCGCCGATCTGACGGCCAGCGGCGTAACGCTCGGCACATTCGACTACATCTCGCCGGAACAGGCCCGGGATCCGCGCAATGCCGACATCCGCAGCGACATCTACTCGCTCGGCTGCACCTTCTTTTTCATGCTGGCCGGTCAGCCGCCGTTTCCCGAGGGGACGGTCCTTCAGAAATTGCTGCAACACCAGGGCGACCAGCCGCCGGAGATTCAAGAGTTTCGCGCCGACGTGCCCGACGAGTTGTCTCGGGTGTTGCGCAAAATGATGGCGAAGGATCCGCGCAATCGGTATCCGAATCCGAGCGAGTTGGTCGACGATCTGATGTTGCTGGCCGATCAGTTGGGCTTGCGTCCGTTGAGCCCGGCCAGTCGAATTTGGCTTGCGCCGCAAGAGCCGTCGACCTCCTGGGTTCAGCGGCATCTGCCGTGGATGGCACCGGTCGCCGCGCTGATTTGCATCGTGGTGTTGCTCGACCAATACTGGTCGTTTTCGGTTCAGCGCGACGAGCAACGGGCGCCATCGTCGGCCGAATTGGCGTTGAATGCGATGCCCCCCGCCGCGCCGCCGCAACCGAAGACTACAACCACGCCGTCCACGACAAAAACAGCGACAGAAAAACCCAAACCTGTGTCCGACGTCCAGGATTGGGCGCCGCCGGCGAAATCCGCCGCGGAACCGCCGAACAAGACCGACCTGCGACGGGACAACGACGATCTGGCGGCTCCTCCCCGATCCACGGCAGACGAGAAATCGGGTTCGCAGGACACCGCAAAAACCACGGCAATCGATCCCTTGAACCCGGCCGCCTCGGATCGGTCGCCTCTTGTGCCGGCAAAAGATCCGCCCTCGACCGCGTCGTCGCTTCTGCCATCGGTGGCCAGTGATCCGACGCTCAGCCGTCCCACGACGGCCACGGCCGGCGAAAAATCGCAGACGCCGGGGTTGCTGATCGTGCGTGAGACGCCCTCGGGCAGTGGGCAGTATTCGACGCTGGCCGCGGCCTGCGCCGCCGCGCGAAATGGCGATGTCGTCGAGCTACGATTCGATGGTCCGCGCGAGGAACGCCCTTTGAAAATGTCGAATCTGCGAGTGACAATCCGCGCCGGCGAGGGCTATCGGCCCGTCATCGTGTTCCGCCCGACCGATGCGGATCCCGTCACCTATCCGCGCAGCATGTTCTCGCTGGCCGGAGGGCAACTGACGCTGACGAACCTTGCGGTCGAGCTCCGCATTCCGCGCGGCGTTCCGGCCGACAGTTGGTCGCTGCTCGAAACGATGGGCGGCGAACTGGTCCAACTCAAACAATGCTCGTTCACGGTGGTCAACACCTCGAACCAAGGTTTGAGCTATCACCAAGACGTCGCGTTTCTGCGGGTTCGATCGGCGCCCGAGTTGGACACGACCATCGGCGGCACGCCTTCCGCGACGCCGCTGGCCACCATCGAGCTGACCGATTGCATTGCGCGCGGCGAGGCCGACTTCCTGCGAGTCGAAGACCTTCAGCCGGTCCATCTTTCATGGGACAATGGGCTACTCGTGACGACCGAGCGGTTTCTGGTGGCCGAAGGGAGCCAGGCGGCCCCAAAACTCGACGAGAAGCTCCAGGTCGAGTTGCGCAACGTGACGGCTGACATGCGCGGCGGATTGTTCCGACAAACGAGCACCACGGCCAATCCCTATCAGTTGACGGTTCAGTTGGTCTCGACGAATTGCATCCTCCGAACACCGCCGGGCGTGCCCCTGATCCTTCAGGAAGGGCCCGCCGACGTCAACAGCTTCCGGCAGCGTTTCATTTGGAATGGAACCCGCAACTTCTACGAAGACACCGATACGTTTTGGGTGGTCCGAAGCAGCCTTGTGCCCGAGACGCCGCCCGACGTGATGGATTTCGACGCATGGAATACCTACTGGGGACCGTCGCGCGAAGATGAAGCCAGCCAAGAAGAACTGTTCTGGAAGCACATAGGCGACACCGATCGACCGCTGCACGACCGAGGCCCCCTCAATTACACTTTGGAGGACCCGACGTTCGGCGACAGTGCAGCCGGCGCCCCGGGCTGCGTGAGCGATCGCCTGCCTCCGCTTCCCGCCGACAAAGCGTCGCCATCATCGCCTTGGCCCGGCGCCGTGAACCGAACTCGCGATTCCTGGTGGGGCGGCGAAGGCTAACGCTGAAAACTCGTCGAGGTAGCGCGAGAAGTGCGGCTTGCCGCGTCCTCCGGCGCGTGACAAGGCCGAGCAGAGTAAAATGGTGGTATGCCGGCTCTGTAACGTGCTCAAACGTGCTTAAACGTACTCATCTCGCTCCGCGAGATGTCCGGCCTCTCGGGGAGCGAGACGAGCGAGTTAGCGCGCGACTTACACAACCTCGCGGAAAAAAATGTCGCGATTTTCTGGCTTTTCGGCGTTTTCCGCGCCAGTTTTCGCCACCACCGGGGATTATGATAGAGGAAGCACGCAACAAACCGGCGGTCAGGGTCTCCACCGATGCCGAATCCCGAACGATACGATGAGTTCGCCGAACTGGTCCGACTCCATACGAGTCAGATCCTCGCCTACATCAACGCGCTTCTGCTGAATTGGAACGACTCGGAAGACCTATTTCAGGAAACGTGTTTGGTGCTGTGGCAGAAGTTCGACGAGTTCGAGCCGGGGACGAATTTTTTCGCCTGGGCGTTGCGGGTTGCCGACTTCAAGGTGCGAAAGCATCGGACGAAGCAATCGCGCCGCGCGGCGTTCACCGACCGGCTGCGCGATTTTTTGCAGACCACCTTTTCCGCGAGAAAAGCAACCGATGCCGCCGGCAGTCTGGCCGCGCTGTCGCGCTGCATGGATCGGCTTGCCGATGAGGACCGGCAGTTAGCGACCTTATGCTATGGCGACAACGTGCCTGTCCGTCAGGTGGCCGCGTCGATCGGCCGGTCGCCCGAAAGCGTTCACCGTTCGCTACGGCGCATCCGAAAATGGTTGCTCGAATGCATCGGCCGCGATCTGAAACAGGCCGAGATGCCGACGTCCGTGACGAATCCCTCGATCCTGCGCGAGGATCGGCCATGAGCAAACCGACGCATGACGCCGAAGGGTTCGCCTTGCTGTTAGACGCCGCGTGTGACGGCGAGCTGGACGACGTTCAAACGGACGAACTTTTCGTTTTGCTCGACGCCGACTCGGCGCTCTGCGAGGCTTTTGCGCAACACGTTCAGTTGCGGACCGACATCCGGTTGCTCTGTCGAGCGAACCGCGCGTGTGAGGGCGGATTGGCCCAAGTCAAGGCGACACTGCCCGGCTCGACGTCGTCCGCTCTGCTTCTCGGTGGAATGATGCGCCATTCGCCGGGCTTGTTCCTCACGTCGGGATGGCCGGTCGCCTACTTGATCGCAACGATCATCTTCGGAATCGGGGCGCTGATCGGGGCCTTCACCTACGTCTCGTCGCCGGGGCATGTCGCGTTGCAGGGCAACGGCCATCGCACTCCAGCGTCGGCGGTCGTCGGCCGAATCACCGGCGTGATGGATGGCAAATGGTCCGAGCCGTCGAATCCGCCGGCGCTGGACCATGTCGTTCTCGGGCAGGAGTATTCACTTGCGTCGGGCTTTTTGCAGATGACCTATGACTCCGGCGCGACGGTACTCCTTGAAGGGCCGGCGAAGTATACCGTCAATGCGAACGATGGCGGCTATCTGGCCTTCGGAAAACTAACCGCACGGGTGGAGAAAAAGGCAGAGGAAGTGGCCGGTGGCCAGTGGCCGGTGGTCAGTGAATCCAAAATTCCCTCCCTCTCCACTCTCCACTCTCCACTATTCACT
>JAEWUR010000448.1 GCA_023397045.1 Planctomycetota bacterium | reverse complement strand
CCAGAGGATCAAGCCGGAGCCGACCGCCGGGTCGATCATGAACAATTCGAGTTGCCGGCCGAGCACGCGATGGTCGCGGCGTTTGGCCTCTTCGAGTTGCTTGAGGTGTTCGTCGAGTTCCTGCTTGCTAAAGAACGCGGTGCCGTAGAGCCGCTGCAACTGCTGGCGCGAGGCGTCGCCTTTCCAATAGGCGCCGGCGACCGACAGGAGCTTGAACGCGCCGACCGCTCCGGCGCTGGGCACATGCGGACCGCGGCAGAGGTCGACAAACTCGCCCTGGCGATAGAACGACACGGCCGACTCGTCGCCGAGACCTTCTTCGAGGTGCTCGACCTTGAACGATTGGTTCAGGTCGCGGCAGAACTGGAGCGCCTCGGCCCGATCCATCTCGACCCGCTCGAACGCCTCGTTCTCCTTGACGATCTTGGCCATCTCGGCCTCGATCTTCGGGAAGTCGGCCTCGCTGAGCGCGTGCTCCATTTGGAAATCGTAATAGAATCCGCCGGCCACGGTCGGCCCGAAGGCAAGCTGTACGCCGTCGAACAACCGCATCACGGCCCGGGCCATGATGTGGGCGCACGAGTGTCGCAACAATTCGAGGGCCTGGGGGTCTTTGTTGGTGATCAGCCGAAGCGAGACTTGGCCTTCGGTGGGCAACGGATCGTTGACGCCGACCATGCGACCATCGACCTCGGCGGCCAACGTGGCTTTGGCGAGACGCGGACCGATCTGCGCAGCGATGTCGATCGGTCGAACGTGGGAGGAGAATTCTAAGGTCTTTCCGTCAGGTAGAGCGACTTTCAGCATGGGTCTCCGTCGAGCCTTCTTTTTTCGAGTCTCCCCCCTAGCGAGCAGGGCGTCGATACAAAGGACGCACGGCAGGCAACCCGCCGGGGAGATTCGCACGCCTAAGTATAGGTTGTACGGGAGGGTTATCGCAAGTCCGACTGGGCCGTCCTCGACGGGTTTGACGAACGGTGCCGACGAGTCGCCATACCACAGAGGGGTGCGAGCGAAATATTGCCACTTATACCTAACAGCCTGTCGGACAAGCCAGTCCAGGGCGGCTGCACGAGCCGATCGACTTCAGTTTGTGATTCTCGCAAGAATGCTGATGACGACTGCAAATCCGATACAGATGCCAAGCTGGCTCAGCACTGGCTTCCACTTCTTCTGTTCAGATAGCGAAAAGAACTCTCGAACGTTCCCTTTGAAGAAGTAGAGATAGATGAAGGAGTGAACAATGATACGAGCGCCGAACTTGATGTAGTAATACGATGAGCCATGCGACATGTTGGCGGTCTCTTCTGGTGGAATGGAGTTCATCAACATCGGAATCGCGGCCAAAGCGTTAGCGTTTCTGACAATGCTGTACATATAGAAGAAGCTGCCAAGATACCATCCCCACTTCCTTCCCCTCCACATTCCTACCCCAGAAGCAATGGCCAAGATAAGAATAGTACCAATGCCGCCAACAAGTAAGGCAGGCGTAAGCCCCATCGCGATAATGGCCTCTTGCGCCTTCGGATTTTTATTGAGCAGGACTATCAGAAATGGAGCGACCGCGCCGGCAAGGACTCCGCCCGCAACATGGAGAACTGCGAGAATTGATATTCCGACCGGACGTTTCGATTCTTCCATTGTACCACCTTGAGCTAGAATCGCTGTAACACGATCTTCAATGTTTTAGAAATATACGCGACAACAAACTCATCCACAAGTGGGGTTCAAAAAAAGGGGAGGGATATTCCAGAGACACGACGCCAGCATTGATAAAATAGGCAATCGCAGAACACAGGGCACACCCGAAGACAAAAAAGACATCAATGAGTCTGTCGCAACTCGAAAATTGCTGATCTGTGAACTGATTGCATGTGACGTTCCGTTGCCCAACCTTACTAAATCCCTGGCGTCCCCCCATCCCAAAATCCTAGACACCTTCCTGCACAATTCCGTTCCAAACGAAAAGCGCAGAATGCACACGTTCGACGCGGGCGTCCACGTTTCCTCTTGTCGGTTGAGGGCCAAGAGCATAAGATAGCGGGCTTACGATAGTTCTATCTGGGGAGAGTACCATGGAAGCGTTCGCGTCGAAGATTGCCGATCTGGCCGTGTTGTTCGCGCAAGAGGCCCCCGCTGGCGGCGGAGGCGGACAAGGTGCGGCCGGCGGCGAGTCGATGCTCATCTCGATGTTGCCGATCGTCGCCATCTTTGTATTGTTCTATTTCATGCTGATCCGTCCACAGCGTCGCGAGCAGGCGCGGCGTGCGGAAATGCTCTCGAACGTCAAGAAGAACGACCACGTCGTGACGGCCGGCGGGATCTACGGGATCGTGACGAACGTGCATCGCGAGGCCGACGAAGTGACGGTCAAAGTCGATGAAGCCACGAACACGAAGCTTCGCGTCACACTGGGTTCGATCGCCCGAATTTTGGGCGACGAGGGGACCGACGAGGGCGCGGGCAAATAACCGAATCATTTTGAGTTCCGACGAGCCACGTTTTTTGGGGCCGTCGCAAAACTTTTCCAAAATCATCAAGACGCTACAGGAAACATACTAGTCATGCCTTGGTATTTGAACACGTTGTTTGCCCAAGCCGCGGCCGCCGATCAAGCGTCCTTGCCCTGGTACGTCAAGCTCGTGGTGGCCGTGGCCACGATCGCATTGCCGTTCTTCCTCGGCAGCTACCTGGGTAAGAAACTCCGGATGCCGGAACACGGCTGGAAGATCGGGCTCTGCCTGTTCACGTTCCTGGCGAGCCTCGTGGTTCTGTTGATGGGTCCGCCGTTGAAGTTGGGCATCGACCTGAGCGGCGGCGTGATCCTCGTCTACGAGGTCGACCGCACGCAACTTCCCCCCGACGAGTCGATCGATTCGGCCAAGATGAACAAGCTGATCGCCGCCGTGCAGCGCCGTGTGAATCCCGGCGGTCAGAAGGAAGTGACCGTGCGCAGCTACGGCGTCGATCAGATCGAGGTGATCGTGCCGGAGGTCGAGCCCGAGGAAGTCGACCGCATCAAACGAATCATCAGCACGACGGGCAACCTGGAGTTCCGCATCCTTGCGAACGAGCGCAACAACAAGGAGTTGATCGAGCGGGCGATGGCGATGCCGCTGTCGCAGATGCGGCTCTACGACTCGTCGAACGAACTGCTGGCTTGGTGGGTGCCCGTCAAGGAAGGCGAAGAGAACAGCTTCGCCGGCTATTCGGAGATCGCCCGGCGCTATCGCAAGGTAGGCAAGCGCGAGCAGATGGAAATCCTCATCGAGAACGACATCTACAACGTCAACGGCGGATACTTGACCCGCGCCGAGACGGGCACCGATCGCAAGGGCCAGCCCTGCGTGTTCTTCCGTTTCAACACCGAGGGCGGACAGCGATTCGGCGAACTGACGAGCAACCACCTACCCGACAAGCTGACCGATTTCACCTATAAGTTGGGCATCGTGCTCGATGGGCAGTTGTATTCGGCCCCGTCGATCCAGAGCACGATCACCGACAGCGGCGAGATCACGGGTTCGTTCACGCAGCAGGAGGTTCAGGAACTGGTCAATGTGCTGAACGCGGGCAGCCTGCCGGTGCCGTTGAGCAAGGAACCGGTCAGCGAATTGTATAGCGGTCCGACGCTCGGCCGCGACACGATCACGAAGAGCACGAACGCGATGATGATCGCGGCGGTACTGGTGCCGCTGTTCATGCTGTGGTATTACCGGTTCTGCGGCATCGTGGCCGACGTCGCGTTGGTGCTGAACATGATGATCCTGTTCGCCATCATGCTGACGATCAAGGCGGCCTTCACGTTGACGGGCTTCGCGGGCTTGGCGTTGACGGTCGGCATGGCGGTCGACAACAACGTGCTGGTGTTCGAGCGACTGCGTGAGGAACTCGACCGGGGCGCGACGTTGCGCATGGCGATTCGAAACGCCTTCAGTCGGGCCAGCGCGACGATCATCGACGCGAACTTAACGACGCTCATCGCCGCAACGGTGATGTATGTTCTCGGGTCGGATCAGGTCCGGGGTTTCGCCGTCACCTTGTGGATCGGCGTGGCCGTGAGCATCTTCACCTCGGTGTTCGTTTCCCGCGTGATCTTCGACGTCGCCGAGAAGCGCGGCTGGCTGACGAAGGTCAAGATGCTGCGGGTGATCGGCAGCACGAACATCGACTTCATGGGCATGTTCCGCTACTTCATCTTCATCTCGGCGGCCATCACGATCCTCGCAGTGGCCGTCGCGTGGGAGCGCGGAAAAGGGCTGTTCGACATCGACTTCACCGGTGGCGTATCGGTGCAGGCGCTGTTCGACGAGCCGCAGAAGACGGCCGAGGTGCGCGATCTGCTGAAGAATAAGCTGGAAGATTTGGCCATCAGCGACGTGCAACTGGGCAACGAGCCGCAGGGGCTCCGCTTCATGATCAACACGTCGGAACCGGACATGGCCACGGTGCGCAATGTGCTCTGGGAGACGTTCGGCGACAAGCTCACCCACAACTCGCTCGATTTTTCCGCACCGACGGTGATCGGATCGCCGGAGGCCACGAAGACGCCCGAAACGAAGCCGGAGGAGACGCCGGCGGAACCGGCGAAGGATGGACAATCGCGTCACGACCTGCCGCCGAGCACCATGCTCGCGTGGGCAGGCGACAATGACATGGCGTTGGCTCTGGCCGACGAACCGGCGAAGGAAACGCCCGCAGCCGAGGAAGCACCCGCTGCCGAGGAAGCACCCGCTGCCGAGGAGAAACCGGCCGCGGAAGAGAAGCCGGCCGAGACACCGGCCACCGCTCAACCGGACGAGGTTTTGAAGAAGGGCGCGCCGCGAACGTTAGATTCGTCGGCGGCCGAGACGAAGCCTCAGCCGACGCCCGAGATGTTCGTCGGCGGCACTGCGTCGCAATTGAAGTTCGCCTTGCCGCTGAACCACCAGGCGGTCGTCGAGTTGCTCGAAACCGCGTTGGCCACGCCCGAGTTGAAGCTGCCGCCGACCGACTACGAGGTGACGAACGACAATTACATCGAGGGCGACAGCCGACGATATACGACGTGGACGTTAAAGATTCGGCTGAACGCGGAGAACACGGAGAAGTTGCTGACGACGCTTGCCACGCAGGTTTCGGACAGTCCGATTTTCCCGGCGTCAAGTTCGATCGGTGCGGCGGTGGCGGGGAATACGCAGCGTCAAGCCGTTCTGGCGCTGGTCGTGAGCTGGCTCTGCATGATCGTCTACCTATGGATTCGGTTCCAAGGCGTGGCGTTCGGTCTGGCGGCCGTCGTCGCGTTGATCCACGATGTGTTCGTCATGCTCGGCGCGGTGGCCGTGAGCATCTACGTGGCCCCGTATCTTGGATTCCTGATGATCGAGCCGTTCAAGATCAACCTGCCGATCGTGGCGGCGTTCCTGACGATCATCGGTTTCTCGGTGAACGATACGATCGTCATTTTCGACCGTATCCGCGAGGTTCGAGGCAAGGACCCGAACCTAACCCGAACGATGATCAACACTAGCACGAACCAGACGCTGTCGCGAACGTTGCTGACGTCGTTCACCGTGCTCTTGGTGGTCGTCGTGCTCTATGTGTTCGGCGGCGAAGGCGTCCACGGATTCGCCTTTGCGTTGATCGTCGGCGTGGCCACGGGCACGTACAGTTCGATCTACATCGCGGCCCCGATCCTGCTGTGGCTGGTCGGCAAGCACGAGAAGCAGATTCCCGAATCGGAAAAGGGGCTTCGCTGATGCAGGTTCGTCGTGTTGTGCCTCTGGGCACCCCGATAGACAAGCTATCGGGGCCGCCCGTGAAAGTCCCCTCTCCCTCCGGGAGAGGGCTAGGGTGAGGGCTGCGAGGCGAGGGACGAGTGTAGCGGCCGGGCTCGCCCGCCGCTCCGAATTCGTCTTCACTATCCACGACCCACTACCCACCAAACGCTAGCGGATGATCCGATTGGGCGTCGTCGATGCGGACCGAGAGCTTGCCATCCAATAGGTCGTCGAAAAGACGGCCGACGAACTCGGCCCGCCAACCTCGCGCCAGTTGCGGAACGGCGTGCGTTCGATTCGAACGGCCTTTCATGCGATAGACGATCCAATCGCGGATGTCGTTGGGCGTGCCCACCATGTTCGGCGAAAGCTGCGCCTCGCGGCACACGTTCCCCAACGCGGCAAACAAGAACTGGCCGAGCACCGACAGCTCCGGCGTCTGTTCGCGCGGCGTTCGTAGCGGGCATTCCTCCTCCGGCAGGTCCAGCCCTCGCTGAATCGCGGCCGCTATGTCGACGAGTTTGCGCTGCAAGTCGCCGCGCTCCAAACCGCGCACCGATCGGATTCGCTGCAAGTCGGCCGAACCGCGCCGAGCCAACTCGACGATCAGATCGTCGCGAAGGATGCGCCGCAGCGGCTGGTTGCGCCGCTCGGCCTCGTCCTCGCGCCAGTGATAGAGCTCGCGAATAATCGCCAGCGTTCGGGCGTTCATACCCGAGTTGCCTGAGACGCGCCGCCAGCGGTCGTTCGACATCGATCGCTCGATCGCTTCCATCCACGCGGTCATTTCGTCGTCGAGCCACGACCGGCGGCCGAGCGCGTCGAGCTTGGCGAGAATCGTCTCGCGCAGCGGCTTGAGGAAATGAGCGTCGTTCAATGCGTATTCCACTTGCCGTTTCGACAGGGGACGCCGTCGCCAGTCGGTTCGCGTCTCATGCTTCGGCGGCGCGACGCCCAGGAACTTTGCGATCAGCGTTCCCAGCCCCGCCGGATACTCGGCGCCGGCCAATGCCGCGGCCACCTGCACGTCGATCAATCGCACTGGCGGTCGGCCGATCGCGCGGACGCAGAACTCGACCTCGCCTCGCCCGGCATGGACGATCGTCTCGTGATCGCCCGAGGCCAAAACCTCCCAGAACGGCGTGACGTCGCTGATCGTGATCGGATCGATCACGGCCAACTCGTCGTCGGCCAACACCTGGATCAGGCACAACACCGGCCGATACGTATGCTCCGAGACGAACTCGGTATCGAACGCAATCGACTTCGCGCGCGCCAAATCCCCGCAGTAGGCGTGCAGTTTCTCGTCGGTGTTGATGTCGTGGTATTGCACGGAATCGGTCCCCTCTCCCGTCGGGAGAGGGCTAGGGTGAGGGCTGTCGCAAGGAAAACGATCGTTTCTCCCGGCAACGGACGCCCTCGACCCTCGGTCATAAAATTTTCACTACAGGAACAAAACAGACGTCAAAATAAACAGCGGAATCAAAATCACGATGCTGTAGACCATATATCCGAAGAAGCTCGGCATCTTGATGCCCGACTTCTCGGCGATGGCCTTGACCATGAAGTTCGGTCCGTTGCCGATGTACGTGTTCGCGCCCATGAAGACCGCGCCGAGGCTAATCGCGATCAGCAAATGCTCGGCTACTCCGGCCACGGCGGGCGTCAGTCCTTCCTGCGCAGTGAGCGCCTTCGCCGTCTCGAAAAAGACCACGTAGGTCGGGGCATTGTCGAGCACCGACGACAAGCTGCCGGTCGCCCAGAAAAAGTGCCACGGCTCCGTCAGCCCGAGGTTCGGGCCTTCGATATTCAAAATCTGCAACGCCGGCTGCATGCAGATAAAGATTCCGAAGAACAGCGCCGCCACTTCGACGATCGCGGCATAGTTGAAACGGTTCATCTGACGCAGATGCCCGCTGCCAAGCCCCAACGACAGCCCGACAAGCCCCAATTGGACGACCTCGCGCAGATACATCCACGGATGCCAATCGGTGCCCGGCAGGGCCTTGCTCGGGTCGAGCAACCCGACCGACACTACCACGCCGCCCAGCAGAAGCGCATTCGGCCAAAGGCCGCCGAAACGCAGGCGATGCACCCGCGTTTCGTCGCGAGCCAAGTCGCGAACGCCCTCGCGGGGATAGTACCAAAACGTGTCCCAAAGGAAATAAATCGCCAATAGGCAGCCATTGACGAAGAGCCATTCCTTCCAAAGAACAAGTGTTTTGAGGAACGGCACGCCCATCAAATAGCCCAGGAACAGCGGCGGATCGCCCAGCGGAAGCAACAGGCCGCCGCAGTTGCAGACGATGAAGATGAAAATGATGACCGTGTGCCGAACGTGTTTTCGTTCGCGGTTCGTCTCCAACAGCGGCCGAATCAGGAGCATGGCCGCGCCGGTCGTCCCGATGAAACTCGCCAGCAGCGCCCCGGTCGCCAGAAAACCGACGTTCGTCAGCGGACGGGCGGGCAGGTCGCCCTCGATCCGAATGCCGCCGCTGATCGTATACAAACTGAACAACAAGACGATGAACGGGATGTATTCGCCCAAGATCGCGTTGGCCAGAACCTCGCCGGTCAGGGCGATGTTGCCGCCGGTGATGGCCGGCAACGCAATGTGATGCGCCGGCCAATGGGCGCTGATCGCGTAGCCGTGAAAAAAGAAGTAATAAATCAACGTGATCGCTGCCAACCCGCCGGCCACGTAGAAACGATGCAGATTGCTTTCCCACCAGTGGTTAGTCGCCGGAATCAGTGGCAGCACGGCGATCGCGCCCAGCAGCAACGCGAACGGCAACACCATCCAATACGGCGGATGATGGTCCACGATCGCGTGCGCCTCGCCTTCGGCCGCGTGTTCCTCGGCGTCCTCCGAAGGGATTGCTTCGAGATGCTGGCCCGCGACGACCAGTTCCGTGCCGCGCTGCGGCAGATGAAACACGGCCGACGCGAGATACGCGACGATGACCGCGATCATCGCGGCAAGCACGGCCTTATTGACGGTTGGCGAATACGACGACTCACTCATGATAGGTGCGACTCCAGGACGTATCGAGGGTTAGAAAACCAATGTCGAGTGGTCCGTAAAATAGGAGTCCTGGCCCTGAACTACCCAACGTTACTTGACCGAGTCCAAACAAATGGACATTTAGATAAAGAGACGGTATGGGGGGGAAAAAATCAAGGGCCACCCGTCTCGAATTGGGCCCGATTTCGTCAAAATGGCGAAAATGCACCCGACCAGAGAAGCCACTCTGAACGATCACATTAGTCGCGTGTTGCCCTAAACCCGCGAATTGCTTGACATTTTTCACATGAACGTCGATACTTAACCACTCACTTCTGTGTATTCTCGTCCTACCGAAAGAAGGAGCTTTGTTGTGCCCAAGTCGGTGCTGGAAGCGATTAAGATGGGGATCTGGGATTTCGAACCTCCCGAGATCGAGCATAGCCGTTTCGAAGCATCCAACGCCATGCCGGGCACTGAAGAGAAACTGCTGATGTTGGCCGAACGCGCCAAGCGCGGACTCCCGCTGTGGAATACCAAAGATCGCAACGATATCGAAGCGCCGCCGCCCCCGCGATTTCGACGAAAGCCTCGCTGATCGCCGCACGAATACGAACCATTGCATTGAAGCCCGGGAGGCGTCTGACCGCCCGGGCTTCGTTTTTTTGCAGGAGACTGTTCGAAAATCGGATGACCGCGACCGATTGCGTCACGGTTCGATGAGATAGGCTTGGCCGTCGAGGTTCACCAGCACCGGATCGTCGAAGACCAGATACTGCGAGAACTGCCGACCGTTCCGTCGAGCCAACTCGAAATACTCGTCGCTGAACTGCTTGACGTGCCGGGCGTTCGTTTCCTGATGCGTGGTCACTTGCGAATCGACCCATTGCCCGTCGCGGCGGTAAAACGTTCGGTTGCCGACCTGCCGCATGCTCTGCTGGGCCGCCGCGTTCTCATTCTTGACGTTGGCAAACGCGTCGCTCGCGGGCGTCTCGGCGCTGAAGAGCTTCATCTCGACGTCGGCCGGTTTGGACGAAGCGTTCATGCTCGACTGCAACGCGTTCTTCATCGCGCGTTGAGCGAAACCGCTGAGGCCGGAGGTCTCCTTCAACTCCGATAACCGCTCGTTCGCCCGCTTCATGTTGCCGGCCGTGTCACGAAGGTTCGCGTTCTCGTCGGCCATGAACGACGTGTACGGCGTCAGGATGCCGTGCCGCGTGGCCAGTTCGACGAGTTCCTTGACCAGTTCCTCATTCTGGCCGTTCAGGTCGAGTTGGTCGAGAATCTCGCCCACGCGCCGCGCGGCCCAAAGTTTCTCGATGAAGGCCGACCCGTCATCGGCGCTCTTTTCGACCAGTTCGGCGGGAAATTCGAACGTCTTCTCGCCGTCGCCGATCCTGCCATGGACGACGACCTTCGCCGTACCGGACTTCTTGTATCGCCCGACGACGACCAACTGTTCGCCGGCGAACAGATCGAACGAATCCTTCGGGTACAAACGGTTGACCGGCGGCCCGTCCTCGGTTCGGATCGCGTCGAACGCGAACGACAGTCGCACGTTCGTCATCACGGGCGATTCGATCCGGCGATAGAACCGCGCGACGCGGTCCTCGATATTCTCGTTCGGCCGGACATATTCGCTCTGCCCGAAGTTCTCGCGGACCAGCTTGTCCAGCAATCGGCTGTTGACGTCATAGCCCACGCCGAACGCGAAGACTCGCGCCCGAAGCTTGTTGCGCTGCGTGGCGTTGGCGACGATCTTCATTTCGTTCGTCTCGCCGGCCGTCGGCAGTCCGTCGGTCAGGAAGATCACATAATTCGGGCGCGACGGGTCTTGTAGTTGGCCCAAGGCCGTCTGCATCGCGGCATCGATGTTCGTGCTGCCGCCGGCGAAGAGTCCTTCGACAAATCCCAGGGCTGCCTTGCGCGTCTCGTCGCTGAATCGCTGCAATTCCGGTCGAAACGACTCGACGCGGTCGTCGTAGGCGACGATGTTGAACAAGTCGCCTGGCCGAAGATTGTTCAAGACGTGCTTCAAGGCCTGCTTGACCTGCTCGATCTTCTCGCCGCCCATGCTGCCCGACCGGTCGATCACCATCACGACGGTTTTTTCCACAGGCTTCGTGTTCGATGCTTGAATCTCGGGGCTTGCCAGCAGCAGAAAAAAGCCGTCCTGATTTGGATCGGGGCGATAGCTCAACACCCGAGCGCTGAGCTTACCTTGTCCGACGTCGTAGAGAAGCCGGAAATCATCCGACGGCACCTCGTTCGTGCTCGTGTAGGTGAGCGTCGCGTGGCGATCGTCCGGCCGCTGGATCTCGACGACGTGCGAGGGGCTATAAACGTTCTTGATCGGCTCGCCGCTTTCGATCGAAACGCGAATCGTCACCTTCTCGACCGCCTCGGACGTGTATTTCGCCGTGCTCAACGGGAAAAGGAAATCGGTCAGCCCGTCTTGCTTGCGGCACAGTTGCGAATAGCGCAGCGACACGGTCCGGCTTGCTCCCGGCGGCACCGGAAACACGTTCGTTCGAAACAAACCCGTCCCAATCCACTCCAACAACGCCGGGTCGCGGTTCTTGCGCACGATCTCTTCGTACATCCGCCGCGCCTCCTTGGCATCGAGCAGTCGGGCGGGCATTTCCTTGCCGTCGACCAGAAGCGTCATCCGATCGATTGCCCCGTCGTAGGGCAGCGGAAACACGAACGCCACTTCCAACGGCCGGCTGCCCGAGTTGACGAACGTCTGCGACACCTGCACCTGCGCCACTTGGTCGACCAGGCGCGCGTGCATGTCCAACTGCTGGATCTTATAACTCGCCGGGGGCATCGGCGGAACGGGCTGCGGATGCGGCCAAATCAGAATCGGCCGAGGCAGACGCGCCTGGATGGCCGGATCCTCCACAATGAGCAAACCCTGTGCCCAAACCGTCGCGGACGAAAAAAGCGACACAACGGCAAAAAGTGCCAATAACGGGCGTTTCATGACCGGTTCTCCTCACAATTCGGGAATGGTTGCACTTGCACGGCGGAGTATAATTGAACAGACGAAGTTCGGGAGCAGAGAGTTCCAAAATACCGCCTCCAATTCAGAACGGACATTCATTCTGCGACAAATAGCCTGTTGTTCCCGAAGGGGCAACAGGCGGTGACGCGCAAGTTTGATCTGTCATTGGTGTAGAACGCCTTTTCTTACCTCCACGAAAGGATCTGCGAGATGCAAACGGCCAAACAGCTTTCCGTGTCGTTGGTCAACAAACCTGGACGGCTTGCAGACATGCTGGCGGCGTTGAGCAAGAGCAAAGTGAACTTTCGGGCGCTATCGGTCATGGACTCCGGCGAGCGCGGTTGCGTCCGCTTCGTGCCCGACGACGCCGATGCGGCGATGAACGTACTGGAACA
The DNA here is from genome assembly GCA_023397045.1 of Planctomycetota bacterium. GTDB lineage: Bacteria > Planctomycetota > Planctomycetia > Pirellulales > Thermoguttaceae > JAEWUR01. The sequence goes on along the minus strand of JAEWUR010000448.1, from coordinate 138 downwards.
GAGCAGCATCCGCTTCGACGTTGCCGACGTATTGTTGGTTGAGATCCCCAGTCAGACCGGCGGCTTCCGCAAGATCTGCGAGAAACTCGCCGCCGAACACCTGAACATCGACTATGCCTACTGCTCGTTCAACAGCAG
>JAEWUR010000408.1 GCA_023397045.1 Planctomycetota bacterium | reverse complement strand
TTGGCCGGACGTCTGGTGACCATGAAGAAAGAAGGGCTGGGCCGATGGACGAATCTTGCCATCGGACTGGTCGGAGCGTTGATCGGCGGCGGGCTGTTCAAGCTGTTCCATATCGACCTCGGATTGGGCGAGATCAAGATCACGTTTGAGGACTTGATCGCGGCGTTTGTCGGGTCGATTCTGTTCATCGCCATCTGGTGGTTGGTCGCCTGGTATCGAGGTACGAGCCGATAGACGCCCCGACGTTGGGCGGACGCGGCAGAATTATTGATACTCAGGTAAATAATGTCGGGTGATTCATACCACGACGTTGGGCCAGGGCTCGGCGAAGATCGTCTTGCCGGAATTTTTGGAAAAACTATTGACGAACCGGCCGTAGTGCGATAAATTACTTTGTAGTGCAAAGTAAGTGTCTTCTACAAGACCTTCCAACTACGGAGGTGTGCCATGAACGTTGACGAAGCCCGGGATCGGATGCAGGAGATTCAACGGATTATGGAGCGGGCGACGCTTTTCACGTTGTTGCCCGGTACGCCGGCGGTCGTCGGCGGGTTGATGGTGCTGGCCGGCTGTGCGGTCAGTTACGGCATGTTTCGCTCGCTCGATTTTGCCGACATTCTGAACCTGTCGGTCAACAATCAGATTCTTTTCTGTCTGATGTGGTTCGCCATCGGGGTGCTCGGCATCTTGTTGGAAGTGTTTTTGACAACCCGGGCGGCCGAGCGGCAGAACCTCATGCCGACGGATCGTCCGATGCGGGTGGCGGCCTTCTCACTGACGCCGAGCGTTGTCGTGGCGATGGTGTTGACGATCAAGTTTCTGCTGCCAGTGAATCCCGAAGTGGTGCGCATGTTGATGCAGTTCAACTTCGAGATTCCCATCGAGCCGCAGGCCGAAGAGATTCAATACATCGTGCCGATCTGGATGATGCTCTATGGGACGGGCGTTTATACGGCGGGATTGTTCTCGGTCCGGGCGCCTCGTCTTCTGGGGATCACGTTCATCGTGCTCGGCATCATCGCCTTGCTGTTCTTTCCGCAGTACGGCGTCGTGTCGGCCGCGTTGTCTTTCGGATTGTTGCACATTGTTTTCGGTCTCTACATCCTTCACAAACAACGGCAAGCGGTGCTGTGATGAACGAGCCGATCAAACCTGACGACATCGATGCCGTGATCCACGAGCGCGTGCGATTGTCGATCGTCTCGGCGCTGGCGGTTTCGCCGCAGTTGAGCTTCACCGAGTTGAAGTCGATGCTGGGGCTGACCGACGGCAACCTGAGCGCGCATTCGCGAACGCTCGAAGAGGCCGGCTATATCGTGGTGGACAAATCCTTTCGCGGTCGGCGTCCCTACACCGAGATGCGTCTGACGGCGAAAGGCAGGAAGGCTTTTGAACGCTACCTGGAAATGTTGCGGCAGATCGTCGGCCGCACGAACGAGTCTCGCGGGAAATCGTGAGGCCGTGGCAATGGCGGACTATTTTTTTGCGGAAATGCTTTGTAATGCAAAGTGCTTTGCTAGAGGAGGTCGATCATGAAACGTCGACTATTGCTGATACTTGCCGCCGTGGTGCGGGAGGGCGACGAGAACTTTCGCTTGATCAAGTATTCCGAGTTTCCGCCGCTCAGTTTGATGACCCTTGCCGGATTGACGCCCGACGACTGGGAAATCATCCTGCGAGATGAACACGTCGAGTCGTCCGACGTGCCCGGTGATGTGGACCTGGTTGGGATTCAGACCTATATATCGTCGGCCGACCGGGCGTATCAGTTGGCCGACGACTGGCGGCGTCGCGGCGCGAAGGTCGTGCTTGGCGGTTTGCATCCGACGAGTCTGCCCTTCGAGGCCGCCGATCATGCCGATGCGGTTTGCATCGGTCCCGCCGAGACGGTGTGGGGCCAGATACTCGTCGATTTCGAACGCGGCCGGCTTCGCAAATTCTATCGCGGACGCTCCGAGGGATCGGCTGCGCTGGTGCCGCTGCCTCGTCGTGATCTGATGAACCAGCGAGCCTATCTGGTACGACACACCATGGTCACGTCGCGTGGCTGTCCCCATGCCTGCGACTTCTGTTACAAGAGCGGTTTCTGGGGGCCGACCTACTACGAATCGCGACCGATGGCCGAGATCGAGCGCGAACTGGACGGCATCGACGATCGGCTCGTCTTCTTTCTGGACGATAACCTATTGGCCAACCGACGTCACGCCCGGTCGCTGTTCGACGTGCTTCGCGGCTCGGGCATCGTCTGGCAGGCGGCCGCGTCGCTCGACGTGGCTTCCGATCCTCGATATCTCGAAGAAGCTTACGAGGCCGGTTGCCGAAGTTTGTTCGTTGGGTTCGAGTCGCTTTCGCCCGAGAACATGCAGGGCAACAACAAGCGGGTGAACGTCGTCGCGAACTATGCCGAGGTTTGCCGGCGGTTTCACGATGTCGGGATCATGATCAACGGGAGTTTCGTATTCGGGTTCGATTGCGATGGGCCCGACGTGTTCGAGCGCACGTTGGAGTTTGCGAATGAGAGCAAGATTCTTACCGCGTCGTTTCATATCCTCACACCGTATCCCGGGACGCGGGTGTTTTCGCGTTTTGAGGCCGAGGGGCGGTTGTTGCACCGCGATTGGAGGCGTTATGACACATACCACGCGGTTTTTCGGCCGAGGCGTATGACGCCCGAGCAGTTGGAGCACGGTTACCGCCGTATCCGGCGCGAATTCAAGACATTCCATTCGATAATGAGACGATCGTGGGGGCTGCCGGGCGTTCTGAAACGAATTGCCTACAACGTCGCTTGGATGAGGATCGATCCGCTTTGGGTAGCGATTATTCGGGCGGGTTTGATGCCGTTCGCGTCGAACATTTTTCAGCGGGTTCTCGCGATGAGTACGCAAGCCTCGGCCTGCCGCAATGCGTTGACGAGAGAGCCCGTGACGCCAGTCGCTGTGTCCTAGCGTAGAAACGCTTTGCCCTCATCCAATTGGTCTGTCCAATTCAAGTTCACGAATGGGCCGAACATCGCAACCCGACGCGTAAGCGAGGGACGGCCTCGCTTACGCGTCGGGTTGCGATTCTGTCGCACCGAACCGCTATTAGTAACGACGATCTGGACAGACCCCTAACACTCTCTCAAAGGGAGAGGGGACGGCCGATTCACCGGACGCCGACGATGCCGGTGGCGTACCAGACGCCGTTGGCGCCTCGCTTCATGTCGTAGCCGAAAAAGCGGCTTGGGGCGCGGACCGCGCTCCAATGGCCGTCGGAAAGACGCCAGCAGCGGACGCACTCGATGGCGGCCTCGACGAGGTGCTCGCCCGGCCAACTCTCGGCACACACCTCGCGGGCGGTCAAATCACCGGGCAGACGCGAGATGATCCGTTGGAATCGCGATGCCCATTGCTGATGGCCTTGCACTTGCACGCGGGCTTGGTAGCGAGCGTGGTCTTCGGCCTCGTCGAGCAGGTTTGCGTCGAGTTGGCCGTTGGCGCTTGCCGGCTTTTCGGGATGGATTCGCACGGCATAGATCAGCGTTCGTTGGGTCAGCGTGCCGGGCGGCAGGTCGAGAATCACCGCCATTTTTTCGGGCGTGTACCAGAGGTTCTCCGTGATGGGGAAAACACTCACCACGGTTCCATAGAGTTCAGGTTGCTTGTTGCGGAAGTCGACGATGGCAATGCCGGGCCGGCCGAGCATCTCTCGATAGGCGGGATGGTCGAGCAACTTGGTTGGTTTGCCGTCGACGGTGATCTCGGTGTCCATTGCCAATTGCACGCAAACGAAATCGCGCAGCTTGTCACGCACGGCCGGATTGTCGAGCGTCTCGGCCTTGAAACGATTGCACGTTTCTTTGCCGCATGGATCGCAGAAGTAGATCAGCAGCATCTTTTGCTGGTCCTCGGCCGCTGCCATCGCTCGGGCGTAGTTGTTTCGCCAAATCCCATCGCCCAAGTCGGCCGATTCGCATTGGCAACTGCATGCAAAGAACGAGGCGATGTGGGTTCGGCCCCAGGCGACAAACTCGGACGGTTGAAGCCCGCGCAACCGGTCGACGGATGCGCTGACCGATTGCACACGGCTTGCGGTCATCATCGACCGCAGATCGTTCTGGCATGCGACGAAGGCGTCGCGGCAGTCCTGGAGCCCTGTCGACGATTGGGCCGGTGACGTCTGAACGGCTTGGTCGTTGGTCGTCTTGGCGGCGTTCGCATGGTCACGAGTTGGCCCGGCTGTTCCCTGGACCATCGCGATGACGGAGGCGACGAGCGGGAATAGCAGTCGGTAGGGCATGTGCATGGCATCTCTCCCGGGGTGCAAATAATCGGTAGTATCGTGCCAGGCCGACCGAGGGTCTGGGGCCTGATAATCCCGTTTGTCGTTTCAACAAAAACCAGGCCGACGGAGTGAGCTGGGGGAAATGCGGCCGTTTCCGATTGTGAGGGAAGTAAGGCCAAGTGCCGAAAGTCAGATTGTTTCTGGGCGTTATACTTGGTAAGCTACGCAGACTTAACGGTCATGGCTCGGAATGGTGCCAATTATGCCTGGAGCATGCATCTTCCGTCTATAACCCCAAGTAGCTATTTTTTGCCCGATGCCTGAAGGAGCCAGGGATGATGTCCAAGTTGGTCAAGAGTTTGGCGGCTGCTGTTTTTTGCGCAACGTTTGTTTTAGCAACGAATTGCGTTGCGTTCGCCGATGAGGCGACGGCTGTTCCGCCTGTGGGGGGGCTGCCCGAGTTG
>JAEWUR010000318.1 GCA_023397045.1 Planctomycetota bacterium | reverse complement strand
CGCGAACTCAGATCGAGCGACCGTTCAAGAACCGCTTGGGTGGGCAGTACGCAACGAAACATCGAAGTCAATCGTTCGAGATTTCCAAGCGTCTGTTTGCGATCGATTCGCTTCTCGGACTCCCAGCGGCGAAGACAACTCAAGAATTCGCCCGCAACTTGCCAAAGTAAAACTGTTTCGACATCGCCTTGGGCAAGATGGTTGAACAGTCCGGCGGCCTGGGCATGTTTTCGCGGTTCGTCCCGGTCGACAAAATAGACGAGAACGTTGGTATCAACTGCGTTCATGCAACTCGTCCCGAGAATAGCGCCGCCCGCCGGCATGGATCGGATGCTGCTCGCAAAACGCCACCCATGACTCAAAACCAACGCGCAGCCGCGCCGGCCAACTCTCTAACGGCTCGATGGCTACCCGGACGCGACTTTGGTCGGGCAAGTCGAGCTGCTGGTCGAGTCGGAGTGAACCCGCGACAACCGTTCCTAATGTTTCCGTTTTCATCGATGATTCTCGCCGAAATACGCCTCCTTTCCATTATACCGCGCCCCGGTGGCATGTCCACACCTGCACATTTCAAACCACATTTGCGACTATCGGAATGGCTATTGGGGAATCGGCGGCCGAACGGCTATAATGCCGCACGATGCAAACGCCCCGAATCCTGATTGTCCGCCTCAGCGCGATCGGCGACGTGATTCAAAGCACGCCGATTGCTTGCGCGCTGCGCGAGCGGTTTCCCGACGCGTTCTTGGCCTGGGTGGTCGAACGGAACGCCGGCCAACTGATCGAAGGGCACGAGGCGCTCGACCAGGTGATTACGCTGCCTCGCGGCTGGTTGAAATCGCCGTCGGGCGTGTGGCAACTGCGGCGGAGGTTGCACGACCTGCGTTTCGACATCGCGGTCGAGGCTCAGGGGTTGACCAAGGCCGCGATACTTGCGCGGCTTTCCGGCGCGCGGCGACGCATCGGGTTCGGCCATCCGTGGGGACGCGAATTGAGCCGATGGATCAACACCGAGACGGTCGACACGCCGGGTCCGCATGTCGTGGAACGCAATATTCAACTGCTCCGGCCGCTGGAAATCGTCGAGCCGGAGGTGCGTTTCCTGTTGCCCGAGCGCGACGAAGATCGACGGACGGCCGACGAGCACATCCGTCGGATGGGATTCGAGCAGGGTTTCGCGATGATCAACGTCGGGGCCGGCTGGCCTTCGAAACTCTGGCCGGGCGACCGGTACGCGGCCGTGGCGACGCACTTGGGCCAAGCCTGGCAACTGCCGTCGATGGTCGTCTGGGCCGGTCCGCAAGAAAAAGAGATCGCCGCGCGGATCGTGGCCGGCGCCGAAGGGTTCGCGCAGGAAGGCCCGACGACGACCTTGCGGGAATTGGGTTCGCTGGCGCGGCGGGCGACGATTTTCATCGGATCGGACACGGGCCCGCTGCATCTGGCGGCGGCGGTCGGCACGCCCTGCGTGGGTCTTTTTGGACCGTGGCCCGCCGAAATCCACGGCCCGTTCGGTCCGCAACACATCGCGCTACAAAAAGCGCCGTCGCCGCGATCGACACGGCAACGGCGCAATGCTCCGCCTCATCTGATGGAGGCCATTTCGGTTTCGGACGTCTGTCAGGCGTGCGACCGGATTCTGACGACGACTTGGGTGGCACGCCCCTAAGCGCAGCAAAGGGCGTGTTCTTGCGGCCACGCCCATCACTTCGTTCTGGGACGTGCCACCCACCGATCAATCCGATGGCCGTTTTCCGACCACGGCTTTGCCTTGGCGTAGATCACTCCTCGACGTCGTGGATTTCCAACAACGTGTGGTTCACGAGGACGTCGTTTTCCAAGTACGTCTCGTTGGTGACGCTCCGCACGACCTTCAATACGTCGAGCAGGATGTGGACTTGATCGCCGATCATCGTCCGCATCGAATCGTCGAGTTGTTTCTCTTCGGCGCCTTTCTCAATGGCGTAATCGACCCAGGGCGTGGCGGCGTCGACCAGTGCGGCCCAGTTGAACCATGCGACGGCGGCCAGCGGTTTGCCGACTTCCGATTCGCTCAACAGCCCGCCGATGGCCGGCGGCGTGGCCGTCAGCAGCCGCTCGGTCTGCGCCGGCGAAAGCGACATCACCATCGCGTCGTTCGAGACGCCGATGTTCGGGGCAATCTGCTTGTCGACGCCCCATTCCTCGGGCAGCGTGAAGCGATACATCGTCCCGGCCTCACTCTCGGTCGTCTCGGGCTCGGGAATCGCCAATCCGGCGGGCACCTCGGCGTCCTTGATCTTGCGGACGGCGTCGATCAGGCCGTTGACCACGCCGCGATATTCGCCGAGCGCCTGCTTCAACAGCTTGGCGTCGCTGACGCCCATCACCAGGGCCGGCTCGATCATCGGCATCGGCTCTTCGGTGCCGGGCAGGCCGGCGATGAACTCGTTGCTTTCCAACTTCGTGTCGACGATGAATCCGATTTGACCGTCGGCCATCGCCGGGAACAGCATGTTCCGATTGGCGTTCTCCAGCTTCAACAGCAAGGGGATCACGTCCTCGGCCAAATCGTTGTACGCCTCACGGTCGTTCTCCGACATTTGCGGCACAACCAACTGATCGAAATAGCCGTGGAAGGTCGTGGCCCACTTGAGCATCCGGTTGTAGTTCTCGATGTTGGCCTTGCTTCGCCCAACAACGCCGAGCAGCGGGTCGCCGCCGACATGCTGCAACAGGGTCAACGGCTTCGAACCGTCAACGTCGTTGAACTTGCCCCAGACGTAGCGGAACTGCTCGATGCCCTGGTCCGAGAGGAATTGGAAGCACGTGATGGCTCCGATTTCGGGAATCGATTCCTTGATCTCCTTGGCCAGGGTGTCGAGGTCGGTCAGGATTTTCTTATTCTGCGTCTCGGGCAGCTTGGCCAGGGGCAGCAACTGGTTGGCCATCTTCAGCATGTCGTCGATGGCCTTCGCCTGATCGTTCAACTGACGGTGCAGGTCCGGGCACATGTATCCAACCCGGATCAACCGGCGGTCGGCATACGCGGCCAGCGGCTTCATCGAATCGCTGTTGACCAGCAGATCGCCCTGCCCGAGTTTTTCGAGCGAGCTTAGCGACGAACCGATCGAGCAAAGCATGTAGTCGTCGCGAAGTCCCAGGGCGATCGTCAGCTTCGACGTCTTCACCTTCTCGACGATCTTATCGACGTCGCCGTCGTTGAGTTCCATCGCCCGGGCGTCGTCCAGGGGGATCTGATCCCAGGGGATCAATTCGCCGTCGAGGCTCAGCACGAGGTAATCGTGATCGCCGACCTTGGTTTTCTTGAATCGGCCCTTGGTTTTTTCGTTGGTTTCAAGCAGGTTGCCGAACATCTCGAGCTTGATCAGTTCTTCCTTGGCCAGGTCAACGTTTTTGACCTTGAAGCCGACGACGACGTTCGGGATTCCGATCAGGTCGGCATTTTCGGCCAGTGCGGAGATCAACACTTTGGCTTGGAGTTGGTTGTAATCGTCGGCATCGACCTGCCCGGTGGCCTGCAACGTCAGCGGCATGAAGTTCATCGTGCTTTGGATGTTCTGCAGAAGCCGCAACGACTTGATGACGCTGTCGTCGCCGTAGACGAACATTTCGTTCGAGACCATGTCGGTCGCGAGATCGACGACCTTGCACACTTCGGGGTTTTGCAGGGCGAGTTGCAGCTTGGCCGGACCGCTCTCGGGCACGCCCAACTGCTGCTGATAGGCCATCAGGCCCATCTGCACCGCTTGCATGTTCTCGACCTTCGTCCAGACGTTGCTGTTGCGGACGATGTCGAACATTTCGCGAAGGCGCATCGAACTGGAATAGAACGCGGCATCCTTCGGGATCAACTTCAACGAGGAATCGATGCTGCCGAGATCGGCGGCCGAAGCCGTCGAGCCGCTTGCGATCAACAGCGCAATCGCGGCGAGACTCAAAAACGTCCGCCGATGGGCAAAATTCCGAGCGATCATGGAGAACTCCTTCGTGTGGAAGATAGGTTTTTCAAAGGCCCGACGTATTTGCCGGGTTATTCGTCAAAAGCCGGAAAATCTTGGCTCCTCCAAAC
>JAEWUR010000190.1 GCA_023397045.1 Planctomycetota bacterium | reverse complement strand
CAGACCCAGTTGCTGGAACACCGCGTTGGCCGATTTCTCGTCGTCGGCAACGGTTTTCAGTTCCAGTTGTTGCGAAAGCTGGTCGCAGCCGACCGCCTGGGCGATTTCGAGATAGGTGTCGACCATCGGCCGGGGCTCGATGTGCCGCCCAACGCGACGAGGATAGAGTTTTCCGGTCAACAACGGTCCTCGACCGTAGCGGACGTAGCCGATTCGTTGGGTCGCGCGGCCGAGCCACGCCGCGGCAGCCGTCCGGAGCGAGTTCGTCAGCATCAGCGCCATGTCGAACCTCTCCTGACGCATGCGACGAACGATCGACCAGAACCGGATCGCGGGGTCTTTGGCGTGGGGATTGAAGAACCACTGCTCGTCGAGCCAATCGGTCCCGGCCAACACATCGGCCAGGTAGGGACGCATGATTCCCACAATGCGCGCGTCCGGGCCAAAACGTCCGCGAATCGCCCGAAGCGTCGGCGTGGCCATCGCCAAGTCCCCAAGCCAGTTCGGCAGAAAAATTGCGATCTTCATGGGTCGACAGATTACCCCGTTTGCGGCGATTCGCCAAGGTCACTTCATCCGGTCATCGCGACGGCGTTTCACATAACCTGCCACCCCTCGCATGGGCTGTCACAAAGAATGCGGTCAAAAAGCAAGGGATTATCGGGGGGTAGAAGCCGGAAAACACCCGATCGAATTGACCCCCCGGTGGTCTGCCGATAGATTGGAGTGATGGATTTGGCGTACTTCAAGCGATTTCGAATGGAGATTCGATTGGCAGGGCTGCCGCTGTCGCCTGTGCCAATGCGGCAGGGCTATGCGTTATTGCCGTGGAGCGAATCGCTTCTGGATGCGTTTGCTCAGGCGAAATACCTTAGCTTTCGAAACGAGATGGACACGACGTTGTTCCCGTGTTTGTCGGAATTCGAGGGCTGTCGGCGGCTGATGACCGACATTTCGCGCAAGCCGGGCTTCCTGCCGGGAGCCACCTGGTTGGCGGTCCGGTCGAATCCCGAACATAGTCGAACCGAATACTGCGGCACCGTCCAGGGAGTCCGCGACCGGCACGGCCTCGGCGCGATTCAGAATCTTGGCGCTGCGCCGGGGCATCGTCGCGCCGGGATCGGCACGAACCTGATGCTCCACGCGCTGCGAGGATTTCGCGACGCGGGAGTCGAACGGGTCTATCTCGAAGTCACCGCCAAGAATCAAGACGCGGTGCGTCTCTACCGCCGAATCGGTTTCAACACGATTCGAACCGTCTACAAGACCGTCGAGGCGGAATATACATCCTAAAATCAATATCGAAAAACTGTATTGTGAACGATCCGATCTATTCGCACAAGTATTCCAATGGGCTGGTGTTGGTGGCCGAGCCGATGGCTTGGCTGCAATCGGCGGCCTTCACGTTCCTTACGCCCTCCGGCTGCATCCACGATCCGCGCGACCGTGCAGGCTTAAGCGGATTCACCTGCGAGATGGCGCTTCGCGGCGCGGGATCGCGCGATAGCCGGCAGTTCATTCTCGATCTCGATAATCTCGGCGTCGAACGGAGTGAATCGGTCAGCAACGCCCATACGAGCTACAGCGGCGCGATGCTCAGCGACAATCTGCCGCAGACCCTGGCGATCTATGCCGACGTGTTGCGACGCCCGCATCTGCCCGAGAACCAAATCGAGGCCGGCCGATTGGCGATGATCCAGGAGCTGCGCGCCGTCGACGACGAGCCGGCCCAAAAGACGATGATCGAACTTCGTCGACGGCATTATCCCGAACCGTGGGGACGGCCGATCCAGGGCGAACTCGAATCGCTCGAAACGACCACGCCCGGCGACATCCGGCGTCAGTTCGAGCGCTACTATCGGCCGAATGGAACGATCCTCGGCGTCGCGGGCCGTTTCGACTGGCCGCGGCTGAAGGACCTCGTCGGTGAACTGTTCGGCGATTGGTCGCCTGGCGCGCCCGACGCCATCGAGGAATCGCCGGCCCCGCGCCGGTATCAACACATCCACTACGATTCGCACCAGACGCAGATCGGCATCGCCTATGACAGCGTGGCCTATTCCGATCCCGACTATTTTCGGGCGTGGGGGGCGGTCGGCGTGTTGAGCGGCGGCATGAGCGCCCGGCTTTTTACCGAAGTCCGAGAGCGCCGAGGGCTATGCTATACGGTTTACGCGGTGCTGCATACGCTGCAACATTGCGGCGCGGTCTTTTGTTATGCCGGCACGGGCGCCGACCGCGCTCAACAGACGCTTGACGTGACGCTCGCCGAGTTGAAACGCCTTGCCCTGGGCATCGAGGAACACGAAATCGAACGACTCAAAGCCCGAATCAAAAGCGCACTGGTGATGCAACAGGAATCGAGTTCCGCGCGAAGCGTTTCGCTCTGCCGCGACTGGTATCACCTGGGCCGCGCACGGACGTTGGAAGAGGTCGGCACGTTGATCGACGCTTTGGACAGTCAAAACATCAACGCCTTTTTGGCCGAACATCCGCCCGAGAAATTCACGGTCGTCACGCTTGGCAGCCGCGCGTTGCAAATGCCCGACGGAGCCGTTTGAGCGGGGGGAATTATTGGACGTTTACGGAATATTTGTCGACTTTTTGCAGCAACAAGCCCTATTATGATTGCGAATTATCAAGAAATCGTTACGTTCGAGCCGGGCAAACGTTCAGGCAAGCCATGTATTCGCGGCCTGCGGATTACGGTCTATGACGTTCTCTCGTATCTCGCGGCGGGAATGAGCCACGAACAAATTCGCGACGATTTTCCCGAATTGACGGAAGGAGACATTCTTGCGTGTTTGGGCTATGCCGCGGCTCGTGAACAGCAGACATTGGTGGCCTTCGGATGAAGTTACTCTTTGATTGTTAGTTGACAAAGTCACCGCCTTAATTGAACATACAACGATGGAATTCCTTTCGCATATTCTTCCGAACGGCCTAGAGATCGTCGCGGAATGCAACGGCGCGGCCTATTCGACGGCCTTGGGCTTTTTTGTACGAACCGGCTCGCGCGATGAGACCGACGCGGTGGCCGGCGTCAGCCATTTTCTCGAGCACATGGCCTTCAAGGGCACGCCGCGGCGCTCGGCCGACGACGTGAATCGCGAGTTCGACGAGATGGGCGCCCATTACAACGCCTTCACGAACGAAGAAAACACGGTCTTTTATGCCGCCGTGCTGCCCGAACAGCAAGACCGCGCGGTCGACCTGCTGGCCGATATCCTGCGGCCGTCGTTGCGCAAGGATGATTTCGAGACCGAGAAGCAGGTCATTCTCGAAGAGATCCAGATGTATGACGACCAGCCACCGTTCGGCGCTGATGACAAGTGCCGGGCGATCTATTTCGGCCCGCACGCGCTGGGACGCAGCGTGTTGGGAACGGCCGAAAGCGTCGGCGCTCTGACGGCCGAGCAGATGCTCGAATACTTTCAACGCCGCTACAGTCCCGGTAACATCGTATTGGCCGGAGCCGGGCGGATCGATTTCGACGCCTTGGTCCAGTCGGCCGAGCGATGCTGCGGCGGGTGGGAGCCGAAGCCGACGCCTCGCGCGGTCCAGCCGGTGGCCGGAACCGACGGTTTCGTCGTGCTTCCGAAAGAGACGGCCACGCAACAATACACGATGCAACTCTCGGCCGGCCCGGGCGCTGAGGACGACGACCGATACGCGGCTAAGCTGCTGGCCACGGTGCTCGGCGACGATTCCGGCAGCCGGCTCTATTGGGAACTGATCGATCCGGGCTTGGCCGAACATGTCAGTCTCGGTCATGGCGAGCATCAGGGCGCGGGTATGATGATGACCTACTTGTGCTGCGAGCCCGAGCAGACCGCCGACAACCTGCACCGGATCCTCGACATCTACCGCCATGCCGAGTCGGCGGGCATCCAACCGGCCGAGTTGGAGCAGGCCAAAAACAAGTTTCGTTCGCGGATTGTGTTGTCGTCCGAGCGCCCTCGCGGCCGATTGTTCGTCATCGGGAACGACTGGGTGTATCGCCGAGAATACCTGCCGACCGATGCCGAGTTGCGCACGATCGCCGGCATCTCGGTCGACGATCTGGCCTCCGTGCTGGCCAAGTATCCGCTGAGCCGATCGACCACGGTCACCATTGGACCGTTGGGCGAACTGTCGCCGCCGAATTAGTCTCGCCCGCCGCAAATCGGCCGCGTCACTTGGCGCATCGCGTCGACTACTCTAACATAGCCCGTATGAGTTCGATCCTTCCAATTCTGATGCTGGTTGTGGGAATTGCGCTGGGCGTTTTGGCCGCGTGGTTGCTGTTTCGTGCGAAAATGACCGCGGCCTACGACCGGGGGCGAGGCGAGGTGCTGACCGAGTCGGCCGTGTTGGCCGACCGGCTTGTCGCCCGGGACCAGTCGATCGAGGAACTGCGCAACCGGATCACCGAGAAAGACTCGTCGATCGCCGATTTTCAGCGGCAGATCACCGCGCTGAGCAGCAATGCCGCCCAGTTGAAACAGGCGTTGGTGGAACAGCAGAAGCAGATGCAAGAAAAACTTGCCCTGCTGGAAGACGCCAAACGGCAGTTGGCCGACGCTTTCAAGGCGCTGGCCGCCGACGCGCTGAAGAGCAGCAACACGTCGTTTTTAGAACTAGCCAAGACGCAACTCGAAAGGTTCCAGGAGGTGGCCAAGGGCGATCTCGAAAAACGGCAGACGGCCATTGACGAGATGGTCAAGCCCGTCAAAGAGACGCTCGGCAAGGTGGACGCGAAACTGCAAGAGATCGAAAAATCGCGGCTCGAAGCCTATACCGGGTTGAGCGAGCAGGTCAAATCGCTCTCCGAAACGCAGAAGGAGCTGCGCGGCGAGACGGCCAACCTGGTCAAGGC
>JAEWUR010000169.1 GCA_023397045.1 Planctomycetota bacterium | reverse complement strand
GGTCTACAGCGGGGCCTATTTCTCGTCGCCCGACATCTCGCTCGAAGAAGCCCAGCAGGCCAAGCTGCACTACGTCTGCCGGAAGCTCCGGCTCCAACCGGGCGAAACGGTGGTCGAGGTCGGCGGCGGCTGGGGGGCGTTGGCCCTGCTCATGGCGCGCGACTATGGCGTCCACGTCAAATCGTTCAATATCTCGCGATCGCAAATCCTCTACGCCAGACTCCGGGCGCAAGCCGAGGACCTCGACTCGCGCGTCGAGTTCATCGAAGACGACTATCGCAACATTTCCGGCCGGTTCGACGCGCTGGTATCGCTTGGCATGCTGGAACACGTCGGTCGAAGCAATTATCGCGAGTTCGGCCGCATGATGGACCGGTGCCTTTCGCCGAACGGTCGCGGGTTGATCCAGTCAATCGGTCAAGATCGGTCCGACCCGATCAGCACGTGGATCGAACAGCGAGTTTTCCCGGGCGCCTATCCTCCGACGATTCGCGAGATGTCCGATCTCTTCGAATTCTCAGGCTTTTCGGTCCTCGATGTCGAGAACCTGCGCCTGCACTATGCCGAAACGCTTCGTCATTGGCTCAAACGGTTCGAGACGACCGCGGAGACCGTCGAGGTGATGTTCGACGAGCATTTCGTCCGGCTGTGGCGACTGTATCTGGCTGGGTCGTGCGCGGCGTTTCGGGCCGGATCGCTGCAACTGTATCAGTTGCTCTTCGCGCGCTCGGGCGCCAACAACGTCCCGATGACGCGCGCGGCGTGGTACGGGTGATATCGCCGTCGTCGCATTAAGGTGTTTGCACCACGCCTAGGTCGCCGCGATTGCGGGCAACATGGTGATACCAGCGGGGAGACGAAGTGGCACTCTGCTTTTCGGTTGTTGGAGGCAAACCTCCATTCGTGCGGCTGGCTTCGAATAGGAGAAAAAATGCAGAATATCGCCCTTTGTCTCCCGCGGCTCACGAGGCTCCGTAAATCGACGTGCTCCGCGGGGGGGTTGCTCGGGCAAACGGATGATTGTACAACATTTAATGCTCTGCAGATGTGAGGCAAGTCTTCCATGAGGCGATTTACATGGATTCAATGGAATCTGCAAAAAATCGAATCTCATGGTTTGACCAGCGAAGAAGTCGAGGCAGCATTCGATCGCGTCTTTGAACTCAGAAAACGCAACGACGCTTCCTGCCAGATGTATGCTGAGACGCCCGGGGGACACCGGATATGGATTATCTGGCGTTACGATCGAGAGGGAGAAGACGTTTTTGACGTTTTCGGTGATTCTTGTGATGCACCGATATTTGTAATCACCGCATATTGAGGCGGCATGCCATGACCAGCCCGCAAAGTGATCGTCGGAGCGATGCAAGACAGCAGCAGGACGAACAAATTGCTGCCGAAGGGCAATTGGCGCCAATCGTCTTACCGGAAGACGCAGCACCGTCGCCCATGGAAAGCCATTTACGACATCACCAAAAGCCCTTGGCGGTTCCCGGGATCGTAGAAAACGGATTGGTTCGTCCGCTTGATCCCAGCGTGGAACTATCGGAACACGCCAGGGTCATCATCGTTGCATCGGTGGATGCTTGATTTGCGGGGATCGAAACCGGGACGCAGCTAGCGTTCTGTGGTGCAAAGCGTAAGGACAGGGCACGAGATGGTGTTCCCATCAGCCTGACGGTTTACTGATCGGCCGGCTTTTCGGCCGTCAGATCCTCGCGCCACGGCTTGCCGGCCTTGTAGTTTTCCAGTTCTTTTTCGAGCGATTCCGCGTGGTCCTTGTCGCCGATCTCGACGGCTTTGCTCGACCATTTCACGGCGTTCTCGAAATCGCCGCATTCGGCATAGGCCGCAGCTAGCGTGCTCAGGATGTACGCCAGCTTGTATTCCGTTTGCTCGCAGGCCTGCGTGGCCAATTCGACGGCCTGCTTGCCGTTGCGCATCTTCTCGTCGGTCGACGTGGCCAACACCCAGGCGAGATTATTCATGACGCCGAAATCCTTCGGGTCGATCTTCAGCGCCTTTTCGTAATCGGCGACGGCGTCGGCTTGTCGCCCCGCGTTCAGATAAACATCGCCGCGTCCACGCAGGGCCGACGCTTCGTCGGGCGCGATCTCGAGCAGTTTCGTATAGGCGTCGATGGCCTCGTCCGACTTCTTCTGGGCGCCGTAGAGGACGGCCAACTGCATCAGGGTGAGCGTGTCTTTTGGATCGAGTTTCAGGAGTTTCTGCAACTCGGCAATGGCCTCGTCATATTTTTTGTCTTCGGCCAACAGCACCGCCCGGGTGCGAACGGCCACGGGCAGGTCGGGCTTGAGTTTCAGTGCCTCGTCGACGTCGGCCATCGCCTTCTCGCGGTTCCCTTTCGCTTCGTGGAGATTCGCCCGCATCAGAAGCACGATGACGTTGTCCGGCGCCTTGGCCAGCGCTTGATTCATATCCTCCAGCGCCGCGTCGAGATTCTCCTGGGTTGAATGCACCCGCGCTCGTTGCAGCAGCGGGGCCAACGAATCCGGATTGATCTGCTGGGCCTTATCGAGCACCGCCAGCGCCTCGTCGAACCGATTGAGCCTTGTGAGGATGATCGCCACGGCCTCATACGCCGGGCCGTCGTTCGGCTCCAATTCGATCGCCTTGTTGAGATCGGCCAACGCCGGCTCGAACTGTCCCATATCCGCCTTGAGCAAACCTCGGGCGCGGACCGGCGCGGCGTCGTCCGGCGCCAATTTCACGGCCTCATCGAGATCGGGCAGCTTCTTCTCCGGGTCTTCCTCCAACGTCGCGCGAATGAGCAACGCCTTGGACTGCAACGAAGGATCTTCAAATCCCAGCGACAGCGCTTGGCTGATCGCATCCTTGGCCTTTGCGGCATCGCCTCTTGGCAGCAGATTGAGCTGCGCGATCAGCAGATAGGTCTCCGGCTGCTTCGGATCAAGTTTGACCGACCGTTCGAGGTCGGAAATCGCGAAGTCGCGTCGTTTGAACAGTTCGTCGATGGAATCCGCGTCGCCGCGAAGCTGCTTGCCCGTTTCACGAGCTCGCAACAAAAGCGTTGACGCCAGCAGTCGGTTGGCAAACTCGGTATTTCCTTCGTCGAGTCCCTTTTCCATCGCGCTGTCCACAAGGCGGATGACCTCGCTAAGGTCGCTGATCGTCGTTGCGTTCAGTTTCAACTCGGTGGCCTTGTCGAGATCCTCCTGCCCGCTGTTATCGGCATAGAGGGCGCCGGCTGCCAAGAGCAGCAGCGCCAATGGGAGCGTCGATCGAATCAACCTGAGCATCGAAAGTACCTTTCGTGAATCGTCACCGCAGCGATCGAGCGCGATCGCCCACGTCGCCTACATTATAATGGCCTGCAAACCGTCGCAAAAGCGGGTGCGCACAACGATTCCGTCCTACTCCGCCTTTTTTTCCTCCGTTGCCGGTTCCGGTTCCTTTGCGTCCGGCGGTTCTTCCGGTTGGGTATCCGACGGCGCATCGGCTGCTGCGTCCGACTTTTCCTCCGGTTCCGCCTCGGGTTTCAGATCAGGCTGCGGCTCCGGTTTTTCCTCGGGTTTGGCGTCGGGCTCGGGTTGTGCCTTTTCTTCCGCCGCTGGTTCCTCGGGCTCGGGCGTTTCGGTCGCCGGCGTCGGCTGCTCGATCGATTCCGGCCCCGTTCCACAATCGACCAACATATAGCC